>NZ_JBXVPZ010000603.1:0-4964 GCF_057961495.1 Streptomyces sp. P5F9
GTGCTGTATTCGCGGACGGCGGCGGGGGAGGTCGTGGTGAAGGCGGCGGGGCTTTAGAGGCACGGCCGGCCGGTGGGGCTTTGGACGCACGGCTGCCGGTGGAGCTTTGGACGCACGGCCACCGGCAGACCCGTAAGCCGAAAGGCGCATAAGCCCGTAGACCGGTAGGCACATGGGCCCCGTGGGGAGAACGTCATTTACCGGAGTTAGCATCCGGTTATGACGACTACAGAGAACACGGGTCCCCTCGGTGTCGAGATCGGGTCGCTCACGGGCGGCTCGGCGGACCTCTCGCAGTACGCGGGCAAGGCCGTCCTCGTGGTGAACGTGGCCTCCAAGTGCGGGCTGACCCCCCAGTACACGGGCCTTGAGCGGCTCCAGGAGCGGTACGCGGCGCAGGGCTTCACCGTGCTGGGCGTGCCCTGCAACCAGTTCCTCGGGCAGGAGCCCGGCAGCGCCGAGGAGATCGCCGAGTTCTGCTCGGCGACGTACGGCGTGACCTTCCCGCTGACCGAGAAGGTCGAGGTCAACGGGGACGGCCGGCACGAGCTGTACGACCGCCTCGTCGGCTTCGCGGACGGCGAGGGCCACACCGGTGACATCCGCTGGAACTTCGAGAAGTTCCTGATCGGCCGCGACGGCACCGTCGTCGCCCGCTTCTCCCCGCAGACCGAGCCGGAGTCGGCGGAGGTCGTGGCGGCGGTGGAGACGGCCGTCGCCTAGGACTGTCGCGGAGAGGTGTTGACCTTGCCCTTAGGACAAGGCTGAGCGTCCTTGTCGCCGGGCGGACAGAAACCGCCCGGTGACGGAGGATGGTTGAGGTGGACGACGACGACCTGCTGACCATCGGCGCGTTCGCGGCGCGGGCCCGGCTTTCGGCCAAGGCGCTGCGGCTGTACGACCGGCTCGGGCTGCTGGCCCCGGCTCACGTCGACGAGGTCAGCGGCTACCGCTACTACCGCGCCGGCCAGGTCGAGCGGGCCCGACTCGTGGCGCTGCTACGGCAGTTGGACATGCCGTTGGCCCGGATCGCCTCGGTGGTGGAGGCCGACGGGAGCGACGCGGCCGATCTCCTCGCCGCGTACTGGACGGACGTGGAGACCCGGGTCGCCGGGCAGCGCACGCTCGCCGAGTACCTCCGTGCACGACTGTCGGGGAGGAGCTCCGAGATGTACGGAAAGTTCGTGGTCGAGACGGTCGAGGTACCGGAACAGGTGCTGATCACCGAGACCCGGCACACCCTCGCGGACGAGTTGCCGGCCTGGATCGGCGCCTCCCTGGGGCGACTTGAGACGGCGGCGGAGGAGTGCGGGGGCGTGAGCGCGGCACCGTTCGTCGTCTACCACGCCGAGGTGTCCATGGAGAGCGACGGCCCGGCCGAGTCCTGCGTACCGGTCGCGGACGAGGCGGCCGCGCGGGCATGGGCCGCGCGACAGGGGCGGGCCCGGCAGACGGCGGTCCGGGTGGAGCCCGCGCGGACGCTGGCGTACGCCCGGATCACCAAGGCGCAGGTGGCGCATCCGCAGATCCTGGCCGCGTTCGAGGCGGTGGAGCAGTGGGTCGCCGGGCGGGGGCTGCGGTACGCCGGGCCGTGCCGCGAGGTGTACTTCGCGGACTGGGAGGCGGCGGGACCCGGGGACCCGGTGTGCGATGTGGCGTTCCCGGTGGAGGTCCCGGTGGCGTTCCCGGTGGAGTGACGTGCCGCCCGGTTCACGGCGCCGGGCACAAGCCGAGCCCCCTCGGCCAGGACGGCGGGCCAGTCGAGAGGGCTCTTCTTGAAGCGCTTGCACTGCGTGTACCGCTTGCACTGCGTGTACTGCCTGTACTGCCTGTCGTGCATGAACTGCACTGTGCTGCTTATGGAGTTGTGAAAGGTGAACCAGCCGCATCAGTGAAGGTCGTGCGCCCCCCGCGCGACATCTGCCACGAAGGCGTTCCACGAGTCGGCGGGGAAGGCCAGCGTCGGACCCCCGTCGACCTTGGAGTCCCGTACGGCCATGGCCGCGAGAACCGGCGACTTGATCTCGACGCATGCGCCGTTACCGGTGGAGTACGAGGACTTGGTCCACATGTCCGCGGCGCCCTGACGAATTGCCATTTTTGCTCCGGTTATGCCAGTTGATGAGTTGCTGTCACCGCGCGTCACGTCCGACCACGAACGCATCGGACGTACAACACGGTTTGCGCCAAAGCCTGTTGCTCGATGGCGTGATCGACGCTACTCGCCAACATCGGCGGGCGAAGCGGCCATTCACTCGACCGGGTGGCATATACCCCTGGTGTCTTCCATCCCGACCGGCGGAAGGTGTACTCTGCGGCACCTTCCGCCAACGGGGCCCCTCAGCGCGCGTATTCCTTCGCGATGTCCGCGATGAACTGACGGGACTGGTCCACGTTCAGGGCCTGCGCCCTCAAGTGCTCGTACATCACGCTGTACTTCTGGACGTCGTTCGCCTTCTCCAGGTACAGGTCGCTGGTGACGCCCTCGATGTAGACGACGCTGGAGTCCGCCGCGTCGGGGAACTCCAGGATCGCGTACTGCCCGTTGAGCCCCGGGTGGGCGCCCATGTCGAACGGGATCACCTGCACGGTCACGTGCGGCAGCTGGGACTGCTCGACGAGATGCTCCAACTGGTCCCGCATCAAAGAGCGGTTGCCGACCACGCGGCGCACCGCGGACTCGTCCATCACGGTCCACAGCCGCAGCGGGTTCTCCGGCGCGGAGATCCGTTCCTGCCGGCGCAGCCGCACCTGGACCCGCTTCTCGACATCGGCCAGGGCGGTCTCGGGCAGCGCCCCGGTGATGAGCGCCTCGGCGTACTGCCGGGTCTGCAGCAGGCCGGGGACGACCTGGGGATCGTAGACGCGCAGGCTCGCCGCGTCCGTCTCCAGCCCGATGTAGACGCTGTACGGGATGTCGCCGAAGGAGTGCCACCAGCCTTGCTGGCGTGAGTCCTTGGCCATCTGCATGAGCGAGTCGACGATGCGGACGTCCTCGACCTCGTAGACCCCGCACAGGTCGCGGACGTCGCGCTGGCTGATGCTGCGCCGGCCGTTCTCCAGCCGGCTGATCTTCGACTGCGACACCAGCAACCGCTCGGCGACTTCTTCGGCCGTCATGCCCTTGAGCTCTCGGAGTCGACGCAACTCCTGGCCCAACCGGCGTCTCCTGACGGTGGGATTGACACTTGACGCCACGGGAACGTGCACCTCCGGCTGCATGCCTCTACTTGCCACTGCTTACTGCTGCGCTTACCGCTGCTTGCTGCTCACTGCTTGCCACTTGCTTGCCACTTTGCGTATCTGCTGTTGAGCAGACTGCCACCAAGGTGGTTTCTACCGCTGGGAAACGGTGGATATGCGGCAGGTACGAGCCGGGTTCGGGTTGCCCGAGGCGTCCGCGAAGGCGTCCGTAGATGCGGCCGAGCGGGGTGGAGAGACGTTACGTCTACTCCACCCCGCTCGGACCAGCGGCTCCCGAACCGGGTCTTGGGGACTGCGGTGCGGCGTGTACTGCGGTCGTGCGGTGGTGCGTCGGTACCGGTCGTGCGGTGTGCCTCCGCGGTGCCGGCGTGTGCCGTGGGACTGCGGCTCAGTGAGCCACGGCGCGCGCCATGGTGCCGCGGTGCGGCTGCATCGGAACACCACGAGCCGGTTCCGGTGGCCTTGATCCGGGCGCGGCCTGACGGCCGGCCGGGGCCGGGCTACGGCGTGGCTGTGCCGCCACCCCGTTCTGGACGTCCATCACGGCGTGCGCCACGAGTCCGCCCATGGGGTCGTGCCTGATCAGGTCCCGCAGCCGGGAGCGGGACGAACGTCCCTCGTTACCCGGATACAGGTGTTTGCCGAGACCGACCGCGTGCGCCAGTGCGGCGAGCGCGGCTGTCCGCGGGTCCGGTGGCACACCGGTGCGGATCGCGGAATCGAGTCGGCCCCTGATCTCGCGGCTGATCTCGTTGTCCGTCGCCTGATAGCGAGTCGTCGGCAGCACCCCGCACATCTGTCCCGCCACGGCATGCACCATGCCGCACCGCTCCAGATGCGAGAGGTAGGTCTGGCGAAGTCCCAGTCGGGGCCCGCCAATCCAGTTCACCGCACGTACAGGAGCGCCACGCCTTCGCAGCAACTCCAACGCGCAGTCCAAAGTCGGATCTCCGGTCGGCCGTGGTACCACCACGGCGATACGATCCCCGTCTGGGGCTATCCGTCCGGCCAGCGCCAGCTCCACTAGCTGTGCTCCGGCCAGACCGAGGTCGAGCGACTGCGGCTGTGCAGTGGTACCCGTGGCCGGGTCCAATGCCAGCAACAGAAGCTCTTCCGGAAGAGTTCTGCGGCTCCTGCCCATCCATGCCTCCCCGCGTGGATGAATGACAGGGTGACCCCTCTCACATTGGTCTGTCGAGGGTGCGTGACCGCTTCGTGATGGAACCGGCAGGTATGTCGTTCTCGTCTACCGCAGGGGTTAAGCCCGCACACAGGACACTGGTACATGGTTCGGACAGCGGCATTGATGCGTCGTCCGGACCACGGGTAAGAGATTTCCCAGCTGACATCCAGCTGGCTTCCAGCTGATTTTGTGGCTGTTTTTGTAGCTAACTCGGTTATCTCGGTCGGTTCGGTTGACGCACGCGGCGCGTGCGGCGCATGGAGGAGGCATCGGTGGCGGGCGAGTCCCCCGACAGGTCGAAGAAGCGCGAGTCGTCGGCAGAACCGACGCCGGGGAGCGCGAGTCCGGTTCCTGAGGCCAGGGGCGAGCGCGATCCCCGGTTGGCGGTGGCCCGCGAGGACGCGGCACCGTCCGCGTCCGCGGCTCAGCGTGGGGGCGTGGACACGGCGACGAAGATCTTCTCGATCCGGGAGCTGCGGGAGGAGCGGGAGGCGACGGAGGCCGGCGGGTCCGGTGACGCCGCTGACGCCGCTGGCACCTCCGAGGACGCCGATACGCAGAACCCTTCCGCCAAGGG
>NZ_JBXVPZ010000604.1:0-4947 GCF_057961495.1 Streptomyces sp. P5F9
GACGGGACCCGCCCCACTCGACCGGCTCGACCCCTTCGGCGCGCAGTGCGGGGAGCGGGTCCTCGGGCGGGTCCCGTCGTACGAGCGTGGGCGCGTCCGCGAGCAGCGACGTCACCGTCTCCTTGGCGTCCGGGCGGTTGGTGCCGATGACGCCGGTCGGACCCCGCTTGATCCAGCCGGCCACGTACTCGCCGGGTACGGTCCGCCCTTCGCGTACGACACGGCCCGCCAGGTGCGGCACGGTGCCGTGCTCGGCGTCGAACGGCAGCCCGTCCAGCGGCACCCCGCGATAGCCCACCGAGCGCAGCACCAACTGCGCCTTGATCTCCTCGAATTGACCTGTGCCGACCACTCCGCCCTGCCCGTCCGGTGCGGTGCGTTCGAAGCGCACGGTGCCCACGCGCCCATGGTCGGCGAGGAGTTCGACGGGACGGAGGAAGAAGCGGAGGTGGATACGGCGTGGGGCGCCGTGGGGAGGGAGTGCGGCCCAGTCGCGCAGTGCCTCCACGTTGCGGCGCTGGGCGCCGGGCAGGGCGGAGAGGTCGAGACAGCCCGGGTCGAGCGCCAACTCGGCCGGATCCACGGTCACTTCGGTGCCCGGGAGGCCGCCCAGTTCGCGCAGCTCCTTGGTGGTGAAGCGGGCCTGCGAGGGGCCGCGCCGGCCGACCATGTGGACGTCTGTCACCCCGCTCGCGGCCAGCGCGGTGAGCGCCGCCTGCGGGATGTCGGTACGGCTCAACTCGGCCGCGCCGCGCGCCAGCATCCGCGTGACGTCCACCGCGACATTGCCCACGCCGATGACCACGGCCGAGCGCGCGCCGAGCACGAAACCGTCGGCGGTGGAGTCGGGGTGGGCGCTGTACCAGGACACGAACTCGGTCGCCGACCAGCTGCCCGGCAGCTCCTCGCCGGGAATCCCCAGGTGGCGGTCGGTGGCGGCACCCACGCAGTACACGACCGCGTCGTACAACTCCCGCAGCCGGGCGGCCGGCAGTCCGCCCGGTCCCACGAGCACCCCGCCGAGGAACCGCACCCGCCCGTGCTCCAGCACCGCCCGCAGATTGTTCTGCAGCGACTTGATCTTCTCGTGGTCCGGTGCCACGCCGTAGCGCACCAGACCGTACGGGCACGGCAGCCGGTCCAGGACGTCGACCAGCGCCCCGGGCTCCAGCTGGACCAGACTCTGGGCGGTGTAGACCCCGCTCGGCCCGGAGCCGACGACGGCGACACGCAGCACGGCGGAACTCCTCACCCGTCAGGCACGCAGGAGAACGCTGATTCGCCAGACCACTGACGACTCCAGGATCGCACCACCGGTGCTCCGCTGACAGGGTGCCGAACGGACCCGTACGCGCCGGGGGCGCGCGTGTCCGTTCGTATGGAATGTGATCATGCGGTTACGTTGCGTGTGTGCTAGAAGCATCCTTCGTTAATCTTTCCGATCGCTCTCCGTCGGACGGTGCGGTGTCCGTGTGGCCCGCGTGGGAAGTGCAGGAGCACGACGGCGCCACCTCGTGGTTCCACGTCCGGCTCGCCTTCCCCGACGGTGCCCGGGTCGACGCGCTCGCCGTGGTGTGCGAGCAGACCGTCTCCGTCGAGGACGTGCGGGCCCAACCGGCCCTGTCCCTCGACGACTTGACGGTGCTGGCCGACTGGCTTGAGGGGCCGCTCTTCAAGGCGTGCGGGCTGGAGCCGGTGCCCGCGGAGGGGGAGGAGTGGACGGAGCCGGGCGGAGCACGCCGGGCCCGGCCTGCCTGGCCGCGCGGCATCGAGGGGCGGTGGCAGATCGCCCAGGAGTACCGGGCCGCGCAGGAGGAGGGAGTTGATCCCGTCCTCGCGGTGATGTGCGCGACCGGACACAGTCGGCGCCGTTCTCTTCGGCTCATCTCGCAGGCACGGGACGCGGGGTTTCTGACGCCTCGTCACGCTCGGCGCTGAGCACGGCCGTTACGCGTCCGAGGGCTCGGTCGGCCGGTCGTCGGCCGAACTCCCGGACGTGGGTGGGGAAATGGGCGGGAGCGTGGATCTGTCGTCCGTCGCGAAGAACCGTGACAGGTCCGTGTCGGGCGTTCCGGCTCGCGCACGGGACTCCGGCGGGACCCCCAACTCCCAGTCGAGGCCGTACCGTTCGAACAACTCGGTGCGCAGCACCGGAATCGGCATCGGCACCCCGGGCACGAGCGCCGAGTAGACCGCGCCCATGAGCAGCGCGCGCAGCATGGGGTAGTCGGAGGGGACGTTGCCCGACCCGTACCGCGCGATCGTCTGCCCTAGCAGTTCGGACAGGCGTCGCTGCTCCGGGCACTGCACGAAGCCCTCGCCCTGGAGGAGCCCGGCCATGTGCTGGCGCATCAGCACGGGCCGGTCGTGTGCGAGGCCCAGAATCGCGTCGATGGCCCGCGCCATCCGCTCCCGCCCGTCGTCGGTCCGGGGCTCGCGCTCCAGGGCCTCCTCCAGCGTGCGGTGCATCAAGCGGTGCACCGCGGACTGCACGAGCTGGCGTTTTCCGGGGAAGTAGTACGACACCAGTCCGCGCGCCGAACCGGCCCGGTCCGCGATGTCGCCCAAGGTCGTGGCCTCGTACCCACGCTCACCGACCAGCTCCACGGCTGCCTGCAGGAGCCGTTCCCGGGAACGCCGGCGCAACTCTTCATTGACCGATGCGCTTCGCGGGGACATGCTGTAACTCCTGCGTTGACTGGCTATCAGCCAACTATACTCAGGACGTCCGGGTCTCCCGTAGAGGGGGCCTGGCGCATGCTGCCGTCCGTCTGGGGCGACGCGGGGGATCGTCTCAGGCGGGCGGCTCCTTTTCACCCCAATGGTTTCCTTGGGCGACCTTTGAGCCGGCGTCCGGCGCCGCCTTCTCGCACATCTGTCGCACGGCACGTGATCCGTCCCTAGAGTGGGCACGGGTGTCGAGCCGAGGAGGCGCACGGGCATGGAGCAGGACCAGCAGATCTTCGCGCGGATCAACGAGATGGTCGACGACGAGCGCAAGCTCCGGGAGGCCGTCGCGTCCGGCGCGATCGACAGCGCCACGGAGCATCAGCGCCTCGGGCAGTTGGAACGTGAACTCGACCAGTGCTGGGACCTGTTGCGCCAGCGCCGCGCGAAGGTGGAGTTCGGGGAGAACCCGGACGAGGCGCGGGTGCGGCCGGAGTCCGAAGTGGAGGGGTATCAGGGGTGAGGTGACGTGAGCTGACGGGTGGGGTGGCCGCGGCGGCCCGGTGCTCCGCGGCTGCTGCTCGTCGCGTCCTGTGTCGCTCCTGCTGATCGCTTCGGCGCTACTTGCCGCGCGCGGCAAGCCTGTTGGCGATCTCGGCCTTGACCGTCTCGTGCAGTTCGTCGGACGTGAAGCCGAGGTTGCGCAGGATCTGCGCGGCCGGGCTCTCCTCGACGCGGATCAGGCCGAGCAGCGCGTGTTCCGTGCCGACCCAGTCGTGGCCGAGGTCGGCAGCGGCGCGGCGGGCCTGCTCGATGGCCTCCTTGCTCTCCGGCCGGAACGCGATGTGACCCCGCGGCGCCTTCTTCCCGGCCGGCGGCAGCGTTTCCTCGATCGCGTCGCGGACGCGCTGTTCCGACTCGGTCTTCGCGACCAGCACCTCGTACGCCAGGCCCCGCGGTTCGCCGAGCAGGCCGAGCAGGATGTGTTCGGTGCCGATGGCGTCGTGCTTGTGCGTGCGGGCGGCCTCCTGTGCGAGCACGATGCTGTGCCGGTTCAGGTTGGTGTACCGCTCGAAAGGGCCGGGTGCGTGGCGCTGTTGGGCTGCCTGCTTGGACACGCCGATGGCGTCGCCGATCTCGGTCCATGACGCGCCGACCTGCTTGGCCTTGCTGACGTAGTGGTCGATGAGCTGGTCACCGAGGTCGGACAGCGTCTGGGCGCGGAGTCGGGCCTCGCTGATGCGGGCCAGTTCGTTGGCTTCCGGTAGTTCCTCGTCGAGGCGGGCGATCAGATCGGCGAGGCTGATGTCGAGTGGGCTCATGCGTCAACTTTAAATTGACGACCCCCAATCGTCAATCTGTAATTGACGATTGCTTCGACGCTGCTTCCGCGTGCTGCCCGGGTCAGCCCCGAGGCCCGCCCTGTCCCCGCCCGGCCAGCTCAAGGACCGGCCGCAGACCGTCCGGCCGCTCCGTCACCGGCCGGTGGTCCACGAAGTGCACCCCGCACCCCAGAGCCGCCGCCCCGCCGTCCGCCCGCCGGTCGTCGCCGACCATCAGGACGTCCTTCGGGTCGACGCCGAGGGCCTCGCAGGCGACGGTGAACAGCCGTGGGTCCGGCTTCTGGATGCCGTGTTCGTACGACAGGACGTACGCGTCCACGTACGGGTCGAGCCCGTGCTCGCGGAACACCGGCCGCAGATCCCAGCCGATGTTGCTGACCACACCCACACCGATCCCGCGCTCGTGCAGGGTCCGCAGTACGTCCCCCGTGTCCGGGTACGGCGTCCACGCGGCCGGCGTCATGTGCCGGTCGTACAGCGCGTCGTGCAACGCCGGGTCGGGGAGCGGGACTTGACGGGAGACGCCGGTGTACGCGGCCCGGTGCAGCGCGGAACTCTCGTCCCGGATCGCCCACACCTCCGCGAACTCCTCGGGCAGTTGCTCCGGCTGCGCACCGCCCGGCATCGCCCCCGCCACCTCCAGCGCCCGCGCCGCCTCGGCCAACTCCGGTTCCGGCAGCGCGATCCCGGTCTCGCGCAACACGGCACGCAGCCAGGACTCGGTGGACTCGATACGGAAGAGGGTTCCGGAGAAGTCGAAGAGGACGGCATTCATGCGGTGATCTTACGCAGCGGCATTCCACGCGCCGGGACGGGCGATACCGGCCAGGCCGAGCGAGCGTGCGCCCAGCACATCGGCGCCCCCGGCACACGCCACATGCTCACTCCGGCGCGGCGTTCGGATCCCCGGCCGCGCTCACCCCCCACCGTTCGTACG
>NZ_JBXVPZ010000605.1:0-4934 GCF_057961495.1 Streptomyces sp. P5F9
GAGGCTTCGCCCTCCCGCACGCCCCTCGCGATGAACGCCGCTTCCCCACCGCCACCGGCAAGGCCAACTTCACCGCCGCACCGGTCGAATACCCCGAACTCCCCGAAGGGCGCCTGCTGTTGCAGACGCTGCGCTCGCACGACCAGTACAACACCACGATCTACGGCCTCGACGACCGCTACCGGGGCATCAAGAACGGCCGCCGGGTCGTCATGGTCCACCCCGACGACGCCGCCCGGCTCGGGATCGCCGACGGGTCGTACGTCGATCTGGTCGGCGAGTGGAAGGACGGCGTGGAGCGGCGGGCCCCCGGTTTCCGGGTCGTGCACTATCCGACCGCGCGGGGTTGCGCGGCCGCCTACTACCCGGAGACCAACGTCCTGGTCCCCCTGGACGCCACCGCCGACACCAGCAACACCCCGGCCAGCAAGTCCGTCGTCGTACGTCTGGAACAATCGACCACCGACTGAGCGTCCGCTCAGCCGTCAGTCAGGTCCACCCGCCAGACGCAGGACGAACGGAGCCGGCCCCATGGGCGAGCAGCAGCACGGGAAGTTCCCGCAGGACGTCATCGACGAGTACTCGGCACTCGGCGTCGACCTGGTCGCCCTCTTCTCCGCGGGGCACCTCGGCACCCGGATGGGCGTGGAGATCGTCGAGGCGTCCGCCGAGCGCGTCGTCGGCACCATGCCCGTCGAGGGCAACACCCAGCCGTACGGACTGCTGCACGGCGGCGCCTCCGCCGTCCTGGCCGAGACCCTCGGCTCGCTCGGGTCCATGCTGCACGGCGGCAGCACGAAGATCGCCGTCGGCGTCGACCTGAACTGCACCCACCACCGGGGCGCCCGCTCCGGCCTCGTCACCGGCGTCGCCACGCCCGTGCACCGGGGCCGCTCGACGGCGACGTACGAGATCGTCATCAGTGACGAGGACGGGCGGCGGGTGTGCACCGCGCGGCTGACCTGCATGCTGCGGGACATCAAGCCGGGCGACCCCGTCCCCGCGAACACCGCGAGCTGAATCCCCGCACGAGCCGATCGCGGCGGAACCACGGCACGCCGCGAACCGGCCCCGGACCGGAGGATCTCGACCCTGTCTTCCGCACCCCCGCCCGCTCCCCTACCGTTTCCCCATGAGGCTGCCGGCATGAGCGGTATCGGGCCCGTCGAATCCGTCGACTCACCGGAGAGGGACGGGAGTTACGAAGTCATCGGGGGTGACTCGCCCCGCCTGACCGACCATTGGCACACCCTGCCGCGGCGCACCCGCAGGGCCGTGCTCGCGGCGGGCACGACCGCCGCCGTCGCCGTCGGAGCCGTCCTCCTGCCGCCCTTCCACGACGGGCGGCAGGACGCCCCGGCCCCACCCGTGCCGTGGCCCGCGAACATCACCGAATGGCGCTACACCGGGCTCGCCCAGACCACCGACACCCCCACCACGACCGGCTTCTTCCGCTTCGCGGTCACCGTGGACAGCGGACCCCCCGTCGCCATCCGGGTCACCGGCGCCGCCTTCGACGGGCTCACCGCCCAGGCCGTCCCGGCCCCCACCTTCACCGTCCGCACCGGGGCGACCCGCCGCGTCACGGTGGAGATATCGGTTTCCGACTGTGTGGGACTGCCCCTGAATGCGGACCTCGCCTTTCTGGACGTAACGCTGCGTAACACGCGCGCAATACAGCACCACAGTTTCATCTTCGGCAGCGCCTACTCCAAGGACCTTTCCCAGCTCCTCCACAGGGCCTGCGGTACGACAAACGCCAGGCCAGGCCTACGGCCAAGCGGAAGTGCAGGTTCTCAAAATGTGGACCGAGGCTGAATTCCGCCAAACCGGCTGAGACCCACCTTTCGCCAAGCCCGCCAACCGGCACGTCATAACAAGAAAGTCACAAGCCAGCGCACCACGATGCCGATGCCTACAGACCGGGCTTAGAGTCACGGCCAGTCACCGCTCCATCGGGAGTTCGGTACCAGCGCAGCACCCTCCGCCCCCACCCGGGCGACTGTGCCTGCGGAAAGGACAGATTGTGCGACAGCGTTCTCTGGTGATTCTTACCTCCGTACTCACCACCGGAGCTCTGACCCTCACCGCCTGCGGCTCCCGGGACAGCGGCAGCAAGAGTGACAGTGGGTCCACCACCCTGACCATCGGCGTCGACGCCCCCCTGTCCGGTGAGAACTCCACCACCGGCCTGGGCATCCAGTACGGCGTCCAGATCGCCGTCGACGACGCCAACAAGAACAACTGGGTCCCCGGCGTCAAGTTCAAGGTCAAGGCCCTGGACGACAAGGCGCAGCCCGCCACCGGCCAGTCCAACGCCACCGCCTTCACCGGCGACAGCAACGTCGTCGGCGCCGTCGGCCCGCTGAACTCCGGCGTCGCCCAGTCGATGCAGCAGGTGTTCGCCTCGGCCAACATGGTCGAGATCTCGCCGTCGAACACCAACCCCGCCCTGACCCAGGGCAAGGACTGGGCGACCACCAAGACGCGGCCGTACAAGACGTACTTCCGCACCGCCACCACCGACGCCCTCCAGGGTGCCTTCGCCGCCGACTACGCGTACAACGGCCTCAAGAAGAAGAAGGCCTTCGTCGTCGACGACAAGCAGACCTACGGCGCCGGCCTGGCCGGGATCTTCAACGGCGCCTTCAAGAAGCTCGGCGGCTCCATCGCGGGCACCGACCACGTCAACACCGGCGACACCGACTTCAGCTCGCTCGTCACCAAGATCAAGAACTCCGGCGCCGACCTGGTCTACTACGGCGGCCAGTACGACGAGTCGGAGAAGATCACCAAGCAGCTCAAGGGCGCCGGCGTCAAGATCCCGCTGTTCGGCGGTGACGGCATGTACGCCACCACCTACATCCAGACCGCCGGCAAGTCCGCCGAAGGCGACCTCGCCACCTCCGTCGGCGTCCCCGCCGACACCCTGCCCGCCGCCAAGCAGTTCATCGCGACCTACAAGGCCAAGGGCTACAAGGGTGACTACGGCGCCTACGGCGCCTACGCCTACGACGCCGCCACCGCCATCATCAAGGCCGTGAAGGCCGCCAAGGACGGCAACGGCGACAAGCTGCCCTCCGGCAACGACCTCCGCTCCAAGGTCGTCGACGCCGTACAGAAGTCCGACTTCGAAGGCATCTCCGGCAAGGTCGCCTTCGACCAGTACGGCGACACCACCAACAAGCAGCTCACCGTCTACCAGGTCACCAACGGCGCCTGGAAGGCCGTGAAGACCGGCACCTTCAACGGCAGCTGACCTCACAGCTCCAGCACCACCGCACCACGGGCCGCGCGGAAGGAGGATCCCGACCGCGCGGCCCGTTGTCACACCCCCCCCACCCCCAGGCACGCGATCTGTGCACACGACCACCAGCGACAATGGAGGCCACGCGGTGAACACCCTGCCGCAGCAGCTGGCCAACGGGCTGCTCCTAGGCTCGATGTACGGGCTGATCGCCATCGGCTACACGATGGTGTACGGCATCGTCCAGCTCATCAACTTCGCGCACGGCGAGATCTTCATGACCGGAGCGTTCGGCGCTCTCACGGTCTACGCCTACATCCTGCCCGACGGCACCGCGATGGTGGTCGCCGTACCACTCATGCTGATCGGCGGCGGAATCGTCTCCGTCCTCGTCGCGGTAGGGGCAGAACGATTCGCCTACCGCCCCCTGCGGCAAGCACCACGACTCGCCCCCCTCATCACCGCAATCGGCCTCTCCCTGTCACTCCAGGAACTCGTCCGGAACTTCTACCCCGGCGCGGACAAGGCCCGCTCCTTCCCGAGCCTCGACGGCAACCACGACATCGGCTCCGTCACCATCTCCGACGCCGACATCTTCCTGGTCATCGCCGCCGTCATCTGCATGTCCGGCCTCGCCTGGTTCGTCCGCAAGAGCCGCACCGGCCGCGCCATGCAGGCCACCGCCCAGGACCCGGACACCGCCCAGCTCATGGGCATCGACACCAACCGCATCATCGTCATCGCGTTCGCCATCGGCGGCTTCTTCGCCGCCGTAGCAGCCGTCTCCTACGGCCTCAAGTACGGCAACATCGACTACCGCATGGGCTTCCTGATGGGCCTCAAGGCCTTCACCGCGGCCGTCATGGGCGGCATCGGCAACATCTACGGCGCCATGCTCGGCGGAGTCGTCCTCGGCGTCGCCGAGACCCTCGCCTCCGCCTACATCAGCAAGATCCCCGGCATGGAACAGCTCGGCGGCTCCAGCTGGGCCAACGTCTGGGCCTTCTGTCTCCTCATCCTCGTACTGCTGTTCAGGCCACAAGGCCTGCTCGGCGAACGCGTCGCGGACAGGGCGTGATCACATGACCGAGACGACCAAAACCCCGGCCACCCCGCCCGCCGACGACGCCACCGCGACCGCGACCGCGCACCAGGGCCTCATCCCGATGCCCGCCGCAGCGGCCCGCGCACTCACCCTCGGCGGCGGCATCGCCACCGTCGTCTCCGCGTTCCTCGCCTGGACGTGGACCTCCGACTTCCCCGGCGACCTCACGGTCTACGGCTACCCCGGCGGCCTGCAGTGGCTCACCGTCGTGGGCGGCATCCTCGTAGCCCTCTTCGCCCTCGCCGGATACGGCATCCGCGGCCTCGGCTGGCTCACCCCCGCCGGCGCCACCGGACCCACCCTCCTCACCGCACTCGGCGTCTTCGCCACCACCTGGTACACGGTCATCGCGATCGCCGTGAAGCTCGGCGGCTTCGTCAACCTCGAACCCGGCGCGTACATCGCGGCCATCGCCTCCCTCGCCACGCTCATCGGCAGCTTCGGCCTGCCCGCCGGCGAAGGCGCGACCCAGAAGGCGAAGGAAGCGTCCGGCTCCTACCTCGCCATCCACGGCCACTCCCGGTGGCGGCTCGTCCTCGCAGGCGTCAAGTACCTCAACGCCTACATCGGCAAGCCCGCCAC
>NZ_JBXVPZ010000606.1:0-4931 GCF_057961495.1 Streptomyces sp. P5F9
GCCCCGCCACCCCCGCGTCGCCGATCATCACGGGTGCGATCGCATGGTCACCGGCGAGGATGTCGAAGCCCTCCTCGGTCATCCTCCGGCGGAACAACGCGGTGTTCTCGGCGAGTTGGACGCGCAGGTCGTCCGCGGACTCCAGCAGGTCGAGCACCTTCAGGGACGCTGCCGCGATCACGGGGGCCAGGGTGTTCGAGAAGAGGTACGGCCGGGAGCGCTGGCGGAGCAGCGCGACGATCTCGGCGCGGGCGGCGACGTAGCCGCCGGAGGCGCCGCCGAGGGCCTTGCCGAGGGTGCCGGTTATGATGTCGACGCGGTCCATGACGCCGTGCAGTTCGGGGGTGCCGCGGCCGCCGGGGCCGACGAAGCCGACGGCGTGGGAGTCGTCGACCATGACCATCGCGTCGTAGCGGTCGGCGAGGTCGCAGATCTCGTGGAGGGGTGCGACGTAACCGTCCATGGAGAAGACGCCGTCGGTGACGATCAGCTTCCTGCGCGCGCCCGACGCCTCCTTCAACTGCCGTTCCAGATCGGCCATGTCACGGTTGGCGTAGCGCAGGCGGCGGGCCTTGGAGAGGCGGATGCCGTCGATGATCGAGGCGTGGTTGAGGGCGTCGGAGATGACCGCGTCCTCCGGGCCCAACAGGGTTTCGAAGACACCGCCGTTGGCGTCGAAGCAGGAGGAGTAGAGGATCGTGTCCTCCTGGCCGAGGAACGTGGAGAGGCGTGCCTCCAGCTCCTTGTGGACCTCCTGCGTGCCACAGATGAAGCGCACGGACGCCATGCCGTAGCCCCAGCGGTCGAGGGCCGCGTGGGCGGCGGCGACGACCTCGGGGTGGTCGGCGAGGCCGAGGTAGTTGTTGGCGCAGAAGTTGAGCACCTCGCCGGGACGGCCGCCCGCGGTGACGTTCACGGTCGCGGACTGCGGGGAACCGATCACGCGCTCGGGCTTGTGGAGTCCGGCGGCGCGGATCTCGTCGAGGGTGGTGCGGAGGTCGTCGCGCACGGAGTCGAACATGGGGGAAGCTCCTAAAGTTCCTTCACCGAAAGGGAGTTACGCGGCCCAGAAGGGCATTACACGGTCCAGTCCAGGATGACCTTGCCGCCCTTGCCGCTCGCCGCGTCCGCGAATGCCGCCTCGAAGTCGCGGTGTCCGTACCGGCCCGTGATCACGGGCGCGAGGTCCAGGCCGCCCTCCAGCAGGACCGACATCGCGTACCACGTCTCGAACATCTCACGGCCGTAGATGCCCTTGATGGTGAGCATCGAGGTGACGATGCGGGACCAGTCGACCGGGAACTCCTGGGAGGGCAGGCCCAGCATGGCGATACGGCCGCCGTGCGTCATGTTGGCGATCATGTCGCGCATGGCCTCGGGGCGGCCGGACATCTCCAGGCCGATGTCGAAGCCTTCGCGGAGTCCCAACTCTCGCTGCCCGTCGGCGATCTGAGCGTCCGTCACGTTCAGGGCGAGGCTCACACCTATCTTGCGGGCGAGGGCGAGGCGCTCCTCGCTCACATCCGTCACCACGACGTTCCGGGCACCGGCGTGCCGCGCAACTGCCGCCGCCATCAAGCCGATCGGGCCGGCTCCGGTGATCAGGACGTCCTCGCCGACCAGTGGGAAGGACAGCGCGGTGTGCACGGCGTTGCCGAACGGGTCGAAGATCGCGGCGACATCGAGGTCGACGGGGACGCGGTGCACCCACACGTTGGCGGCGGGCAGCGCGACATACTCCGCGAAGGCCCCGTCCCGTCCGACGCCGAGCCCGACCGTGGCGCGGCACAAGTGGCGGCGCCCGGCGAGGCAGTTGCGGCACTTGCCGCACACCAAGTGGCCCTCGCCGCTGACCAGTTCACCGATGGCGATGTCGGCGACGTCCCGGCCGGTCCCGACGACCTCGCCCACGAACTCGTGGCCGAGCACCAGCGGCGTACGGATCGTCTGCCGCGCCCAGCCGTCCCAGTTCCGGATGTGCAGGTCGGTGCCGCAGATCCCGGTCCGCAGGACCTTGATCAGTACGTCGCCGGGTCCGACGGCGGGCTCCGGGACGTCCGCGAGCCACAGCCCGGGCTCCGCCTTCTCCTTGACCAGCGCCTTCAACGCTACGGCTCCTGAGGGTGAGGCCCCGGGCACGTCGAACGAGCCCGTTCCGGGGGTGGGGTGGATTCTGTTAGCAATCTGCCCCACCGGAGCGCCCGGGTCCATCGAGGTTTTCTTAAGCCGTGTCGCAGCTTTCCTTCACAGCTGTCAGAGCCGCGACACCTGGTAGTGGGCGATGGACCACCCGTCCGCCACCCGCTTCACCAACACCGCGAGCTTCACGTCGACCGGCGGCCGGTCGGTGAACGTGAACTCCGTGTCCAGATAACCGAGTACGAGGTCGTCGGCGTACCGCCGGGTTTCGAGGATCTCGAACTCGGCTGTCATGCCCAGGGGTTGGGAGTCGTAGTACTCGGCGATGCCTTTCCGGCCGACGCTGTAGGGATGCAGCCCCTGGAAGATCGCGTCCTCGGTGAAGAGGGACGCGACCCGTTGCGGCTCATGCGTGTCGACGGCCGCTTTCCAGGGGTCCAGGACACCGCGCAGGATGACTTCGTCGTCGTTCGTGCTGTTCATCTCCGTCGGCCTTTCTCAGTGACCGGCGCTCATACCGCCGTCGACATGCAGGATCTCGCCGGTGACGAAGGGGGCGTTCTCCAAGAACACCACGGCGTCGACGATGTCGCTCACCTCGCCCATCCGGCCGACCGGGTGCAGTGCGGAGAGGCCTGTGTAGGTCGCCTCCGGGTGCATCGGGGTCTTGATGGTGCCCGGCGACACGGCGTTGGCGCGGATGCCGCGGGTGGCGTACTCGATGGCGAGGGACTTGGTGGCGGACTGCAGCCCGCCCTTGGTCAGCGAGGCGAGGGCGGAGGGGACACGGGCGTCCGCGTTGTCGACCAGGCTGGTGGTGACGTTGACGATGTGGCCGCCGCCCTGGTCGAGCATGTGCCCGATGGCCAGCTGGGTGATCCGGAAGAACCCGGTCATGTTGATGCCGAGGACGGACGCGTAGTCGTCGGCCGTGTAGTCGGTGAACGGCTTGGCGACGAAGACGCCCGCGTTGTTGACCAGCGTGTCGACGCGGCCGAACCGCTCGATCGCGGCGGCGACGACCCGCTCGGCGGTCGCCGGGTCCGCGATGTCGCCCTGGACGGTCAGCACGTCCGCGTCGTCGGCCGGGGCGATGGTCCGCGAGGTGGCGACGACGGCGTAACCGAGCTTGCGGTACGCGTCGACGACGCCGGCTCCGATGCCCTGTGAGGCACCGGTGACGATCGCGACCTTCTGGTTCTGAGTGCTCATGACGACCTTCTCCGAAGTAGTTGCCGAGGTGCTCCCGGTCGGCCAATCGCTACTAGCCGACCGGTCGCCTATCGGAGAAAGTAGGCGACTCCTGGAAGCGAAAGCAAAGGTCGGACGGGGTTTGCCCAGGACCGGAATCCTCGTTGCTGGGAGGCCCGGCCTTCCAGTCCACGTCAGCGGTGCGGGTCGCCCTCGGGCAGCCAGGCGTCGGGGGCGCGCAGCCCGAGGTCGCCGACACCGTCACAGAGCGCGTCCACCGCGGCGAGCACGGCCGTGCGCGTCTCGCCCTCGCGCCACACCAGCGACCAGGTCCAGTGGACCGTCGGTCCGACGATCTCCCGGCGCACCAGGTCGGACGGCAGTGAAGTGGTCTGTCCCTTGGGCGAGTTGACGACCGGACGACGGCTGCGGCGGACGTGGTCGAAGAACGCGGGGCCGGTGACACCGCCGTCGGAGATGGGCACCGCGCGGGCCCCGGTGTCGTGGGCGAACTGCTCCGCGTAGACGTTCCACGACGACCAGGAGTTGGTGTCGTCGTCGAGGAGGAGAGCGGTGTCCCGAGCCCGCACGTCACCGGTTTCGGTGCCCGGGGACACCGCGTACAGCCGGTCCGCGCCGAGCAGCCGGGCCCGCAGCCCGTGCCGCTTCAGGTCCTCGTCCCGAACCCAGCACACCGCGAGGTCCAGGCTGCCGTCCGCGACCCGGGCGGCCTGTGTGTGCGAGGGCGCGACCCACGCGTCGACATGCACCTGGGCCACCCCGGCGGTGCGCGAAGTCAGGTCCGCGGGAAGCCAGTTGACGTAACCGAGCCGCACCGCCTCCGAACCCGCGAGCCGCCCGGCCCGGCGCCGCAGGTCGTCGGCGCGCTCCAGCAGGGCCCTGGTGTGCGGGAGCAGAGCGGCTCCGGCCGCAGTGAGGGCGACCGAGCGGCGGTCGCGGTCGAAGAGCCGTACGCCCAGGTCGCGTTCGAGGGCCTTGATCTGCTGGGAGAGGGACGGGCCGGCGATCAGGAGGCGGTCGGCGGCCCGGCCGAAGTTCAGCTCCTCGGCGACGGCGACGAAGTACCTCAGTTGGCGCAGCTCCACGCCCGTCATGCTACGCGCGCTGGGAGGCCGGGCCTCTCAGCAGGGAGCGAGCCTGTCGTGGCGCCCGGGCCGGTCGCGGGCCACGATGAGGACATGGAAGCCCGGCGCCTGCCGTGCCGCCGGGCGGGCCCGAACGGAGCGAGATCATGCTGCGAGAGTTCCTGGTCGAGATCACGACCACGATCCCCGAGGGCACCGCCCAGGAAGAGGTCGACCGGCGCCGCGCCGCCGAGGCCGTCCGCGCCCGCGAACTGGCCGCGACCGGCCATCTGGCCCGGCTGTGGCGCCCGGTCGGCGAACTGCGCAGCGTCGGCGTCTGGCGCGCCGCCGACGAGGAGGAACTCCACGCGAAGGTGCTCGGCACCCTGCCCCTGCACGCGTGGATGACCTTCGCCGTCACCCCGCTGGAACCGCACCCGAACGACCCGGGCTATGCGGAGTAACTCACCCTGTCCGCAAGGGATTTCATCGGCATGAGCCCCTACGCCCCAGTCC
>NZ_JBXVPZ010000607.1:0-4931 GCF_057961495.1 Streptomyces sp. P5F9
GGCTACTGCAGCGCGGCGCTCCGCGCCCACCGCCGCTTCGTAGCCCCGGCGGCGATCTACGTGGCGTACAACATCGGCATCATCGCCGGGATGTACGCCTTCGGCGCCCACTGGGGCGTCCGCTCGGCGGCCCTCGGTGTGGCCGGGGGCGGCGTCCTGATGGTGCTGACCCAACTCCCCGCGCTGTGGCGCCAGTTGACGAGCCACAAGCCCACCACCCCGGACGCGGACACCGGCCCCGCCGAACCCCGCCGGATGAACCTCGCCCTGATGGCCACCGTGCTGCTCTTCGCACTGTGCCGTCAGTCGCAGGTATTGATCGAGCGCTTCCTCGCCTCCCACCTGCCGGCCGGCGCCATCTCGCATCTGAACTACGCGCAGAAGGTCGCCCAGATGCCGATGGTGCTCTCGCTGATGCTGTGTACGGTCACCTTCCCGGTGGTCGCACGGGCGCTGGCCGAGGGCGACACGGAGAAAGCCCGCAACCGCGTCGAGCGGGACCTCGCGCTCGCCGCCTGCCTGGTGCTGCTCGGCGCCGCCACGGTGATCGCCTGCGCCCCGCAGATCATCCAACTCCTCTTCCAGCGCGGCGCGTTCACCGCCCACGACACCGCCGCCACGGCCGGTGTGATGCGCGTGTACGCCCTCGGACTGCTCGGCCAGACCCTGGTCGGCGTCCTGGTCCGCTCCTACTTCTCGGCGGGCCGCCCCACCTGGTACCCGGTCGGCGCGATGGCCGCCGGCATCGTCGTGACCACCTGGATCGGCGCCTGGACGGTCGGCCCCTGGGGCGTCATCGGCATCGCCGTCGCCAACGCCACGGGCATCACCTTCACCGCCCTGCTCCTGCTCTACGGATCGGGCCCGCGCAGTGTCCCGCTCCGCACCCGGCAGGTCCTGATCGAGCTGAGCCGGCCGGTGCGCGCGGCCGTGGTCGCCACGATCGCGGGGGCGTTCGTGGCCCGCGCGCTGCCCTCGCCGCTGCTCGGTCTGACCGTCGGCTGCACGACCGTCACCGTCGTCTTCGTCCTGCTCGGCTGGGCCCTGGGCGCCCAGGGCTTCGCACCCGCACTGGAAACCGTACGCTCCGTCACACGAAGGCTCATCCATGGCCGCTCCCGTTGATTCCCCGACCACCGGCAGACGCGCCACGGGCCCGGTCCCGTGGGTGGCGATGTACCACTCCGTAGGCGACTGCTCCGACGACCCGTATCGCATCACCGTCACCCCCGACCGCCTTGAACAGCAGCTGAGTTGGCTGCGCCGGCGCGGTCTGCGGGGCGTCTCCATGGGCGACCTGCTCGCCGCCCGTGCCCGGGGCGAGGGGCACGGTCTGGTCGGTCTCACCTTCGACGACGGCTACGCCGACTTCGTCACCAACGCTCTCCCCCTGCTGGCCCGTTGGGACTGCGGCGCCACCCTCTTCGTACTCCCCGGCCGCCTCGGCGGCGACAACACCTGGGACCCGCTGGGCCCCCGCAAACCCCTCCTCACCGCCGACGGCATCCACCAAGCGGCCGCCGGGGGCGTCGAGATCGGCTCGCACGGACTCACCCACGTCGACCTCACGAAGGCGGACGACGCCACCCTGCGCGCCGAGGTCGCCGAAAGCCGTTCCAGGCTCCAGGAGTTGCTCAACTCCCCCGTCGACGGCTTCTGTTACCCCTACGGCACGATCGACGCCCGCGCCCTGGACGCCGTCCGCGAGGCCGGTTACACCTACGCCTGCGCCATCGACCCCGGCGACCTGGGCGGCCCGCTCGCGCTCCCCCGCGTCCACATCGGCCAGAACGACACCGCCGTACGCCTCTTCCTCAAGTACCGGCTGCACCGCCTGCGCCGGCGTCCGGTGGAGGGGCTCGCATGAGGGCCCTGCACATCATCACCGGGCTCGGCGTCGGCGGCGCCGAGCAGCAACTGCGGCTGCTCATCCGCCACTTGCCGGTCGACTGCGACGTCGTGACGCTCACCAACCCGGGCGCGGTCGCCGACGGCCTGACCGCCGACGGGGTGCGCGTCTTCCACCTCGGCATGACCGGCAACCGCGACCTCGCCGCCCTCCCCCGCCTGGTCCGCCTCATCCGCACCGGCGGCTACGACCTCGTCCACACCCACCTCTACCGCGCCTGCGTCTACGGCCGGCTCGCCGCCCGGATCGCCGGCGTGAAGGCGGTCGTCGCCACCGAACACTCCCTGGGCGACTCACAGATGGAGGGCCGCGGCCTCAGCACCGGGGTCCGCGCCCTGTACCTCGCCAGCGAACGTCTGGGCCGCTCCACGGTCGCCGTCTCCCCGACGGTCGCCGAACGCCTCAAGCGCTGGGGCGTGCCCGGGCCGCGCATCGAGGTCGTCCCCAACGGCATCGACCTGGCCCGCTTCCGCTTCGACCCGGTGCAACGCCTGCGCACCCGCCAACGCCTCGGCCTGCCCGAGGGCGCGTACGTCGTCGGCGGCATCGGCCGGCTCGCGGCAGGCAAACGCTTCGACGTTCTGATCCGCGCCCTCGCTCAACTCCCTTCCGACTACTGGCTGTTGCTGGTCGGCGGCGGCACCGAGGAGAACCTGCTGCGCCGTACGGCCCAGGACTACGGGGTCGCCGACCGGGTGCTGTTCACCGGCGAACGCCCCTATGTGCCCGACGGCTCACCGGGCCCCGACCTGCCCTCCCTCACCGCCGCCATGGACCTGCTCGCCTCCCCGTCCCCCGAGGAGGCCTTCGGTCTGGCGGTCGTGGAGGGACTGGCGTCCGGGCTGCCGGTGCTCTACGCCTCCTGCCCCGCCATCGAGGACCTCCCCCCGCAGGCCGCGGCCGCCGCCCGGCGTGTGCAGGGCGGCCCCGAGGTCTTCGCCCGCGCGCTGGCGGCGGCCCGCGCGCAGGGCCCGCGGCCGCGCACCGCCCCGGACGCCGCCCACCACTACTGCATCACCCGCAGCGCCGCGCAACTCATGGACGTGTACGCGGCCGCGGTCTCCACCTCGTCGCCGTCCCCCGCACCCCAGGGAGCCAGTTCCTCATGACCGAGATCCGACAGCACCTCCCCCTCAGCCGCGCGAAAGCCCTCCCTGCCTGGTCCCTCCTCGCGGCCGGCGCCGTGACCGGCGGCCTGCTCGGCGGCGCGTACGGCATCGTCAAACCGCCGACGTACACGGCCACCAGCTACGTCATCGCCGTACCCACCGACAAGGCCGACTCCTCGACCGCCCTCGGTTTCGCGCAGGCCTACGGCCGGGTCGCCACGCAGCTCGCGGTGCTCGGGGACGCGCAGGTGTGGGCGGGCGTGCCGGTGAAGACGCTCCAGTCGAGCGTGCAGACGGCGACCTCGCCGGACGCGCCGATGGTCGCCGTGACGGCCACCTCCTCGCGCGCCGACCTCGCCGCCGACATGGCCAACGCCGTGTCCCGCTCGCTGACCGTGCACGCGAACGACTCGAAGGCCGCGACCCACGTCGAACTCCAGACTTTCGCCCGCGCCATCAAGCCGACCGCGCCCACCTCGGCCTCGGCCTCGGTGACCGGCCTGGTCGGCGCGAGCGCGGGCGGCCTCCTCGGCGGCCTGCTGCTGCTCGTCCGGCCGCGCCGGACCACCGACGAGACCGGCCGGCCCGCCTCCGTGCCCAGCCCGGCCACCGCGGCCGACGTCCTGTGACACCGGTGTACTCGGCCGAACTCGTCACCGACGCCCAGGAGTTCGCCGAACTCGCCCCGGCCTGGGGCCGGTTGTACCGGAAGTGCGGCGCGGCGACCCCGTTCCAGTCCCACGCCTGGCTGCACTCCTGGTGGCTGTCGTACGGCCGAACGGGCCGTCTGCGCCTGCTCGTTGTCCGCGACGGCCGCGAACTCGCCGCCGCCGCACCCCTGATGCTCGTACGACGCCCGGTGCCCGCGCTGGTCCCGCTCGGCGGCGCGATCTCCGACTACGGGGACGTCCTGCTGGACGACGACCACGGCGACCCGGCCGTCGCCGCGCTCACCGAGGGCCTCGCGTCCGCCGCCCGCACCGCGCTGATCGACTTCCGCGAAGTGCGCCCCGGCGGCGCGGTCGAGCGCGTCTACGACCGCTGGCGCGGCCCCCGCCGCCGCGTCCACGACTCGCTGTGCCTGGAGCTGCCCGCCGTACCGATGGACGAACTGGTCGCCCGTCTCCCCTCCTCCAAGGCCCAACGCGTCCGCGCCAAGCTCCGCAAGCTGACCGCACTCGGCGTCGAGCGTCACGTCGTACAGCCGGACGGGGTGGACTCGGCGCTTCGGCGGCTGCTGGAACTGCACCAACTCCAGTGGCAGGGACGGAAGGTGACGTCCGAGCATCTACAGACCCGGTTCTGCGAGCACCTCGTGCGCTCGGTCGGGCCGATGGTGCGCTCCGGGGACGCCGTCGTCACCGAGTTCCGGCTCGACGAGGACGTGGTCGCCGTAGACCTCACGCTCTTGTCGCGGCGGCTCGCGGGCGGTTATCTCTACGGCGCGCATCCGCGGCTGCGGGAGCGGAAGGCGGATGTGGCGGTGATGCTGCTCGACGCGTGTGCCGAGCACACCGGCGCCGACGAGCCGCGCACGCTCAGCCTGTTGCGCGGGGACGAGCCGTACAAGCATCACTGGCGGCCCGAACCGGTCGTCAACCAGCGGCTGTTGCTGGCCCGGCGGCGTACGGCGCCGCTGATGTCGGCGGTCGTCTGCGATGTCGCCGCGCGCCGGCGGGGCAAGGTGCTCCTGCGGAAGTGGAGGGAACGCGGTGGCGACGGACCGTGAGCGGCCCGCCGCCACCTCTGGTTCAGCGGTCGCGCTGCCACCAGTCGAACTTCACGCACAGCTTCCCGCCGAGCCAGTACTCCACCCAGTCGCCCAGCTCGACCGGCGAGCAGTTGGCCGGGTGCGTCGGGGTGGGAGGTGTGGTGGGCGTGGCCGGCTTGGTCGGCTCCGGGGTGACCGGGGT
>NZ_JBXVPZ010000608.1:0-4888 GCF_057961495.1 Streptomyces sp. P5F9
CCATGCCCCCGCCCCGGAAATACGCCCAGATCCTCGAAGGCCCCGAAGTGTGCCGTCGCCTCGTCCTCGTCGCCCGAACCGCCCGACGGACCCGGCTTGGGTCGTGCGCCCCAACCCAGGTCGTTGCGCGGTACGGAACTGTCATGGCCGGGGGCCGGGTGGTGGCCGTGCGCCGGGTCCGCCTGCCGTGGCAGGTCGGCCCAGACCAGCAGGCCGGGTCCGTGTTCCTGGGCGCCCCAGGCCCGGCAGAGCCCGTCGATGAGAAGCAGTCCCCTCCCGTGCTCCTCATCCGGCCGCTGCGGGGACGGGCGAGGCTCGCCGGGGGCACAGCCCTCGTCACGGACGGCTATCCGCACCAGGTCCTCGCCATCGTGCAGCTCGCAGACTATGTGGCTGCTCGCGGTGTGCACGATCGCGTTGGTGACCAGCTCGGAGACGACCAGTACCGCCGTGTCGCAGGTGTCCTCGCACACGGACCAGCCGGACAGCCGGGCCCGCGTCAGGCGTCTCGCCTGGGCCGGGGAACCCGGATGGGCGGCCAGCTCGAACCGGAACCGGCGCTCGGCAGCGGCCCCACCAGGGACGGCTCCCGGAGCAGCACCGAGACCGGGGCGGCCTGCGGCGGCGTCTGTTCCTAAGGGCGCGGACGGAATCACGCTTGCCACTATCGCCCCGCCGTGAACACTTGGCAAGTGTCACTATGAAAAATGCAGAGTGCCGTATGACGCTCTGCACGGTCGTGGCACACTGCTCGCAACAGAACGTCGCGCGGCGCCAGTTGGGATCTCCGGAGGTCTGTCCCGATCTTCGAATGAGTCTTCGAATGGCGCCGCAGGGCTGTCAGGATTCGGTTCGCCGGGATCGTTGCGGCGGGCCGGGAGAACCCTTTCACCGAGCTGTACGGACGCATGCGCTGTCAGTACTCAACCCATTACGCAGCACCTAATACGCAGCACTTAAATCGTCACTTACTCGGTACCCGGTACTGGGCACTCGGTACTCGGTACTCGGAACTCATTCGTGGAGGTGGAGCGTGAGCGAGCCGCGGTCCGCACCGACGGTCGGCCAGGTCGTCCTCGGCCGGCGCCTGCTGGACCTGCGGGAACGCGCGGGGCTCAAGCGCGAGGAGGCCGCCCGCGTCCTCCGCGTCGCACCCGCCACGGTCCGCCGCATGGAGATGGCGGAGGTCTCCCTCAAGATCCCCTACCTCCAGCTCCTCCTGAAGTCCTACGGTGTCTCCGACGAGGAGGCCGAGGCCTTCGTCCAGCTCGCCGAGGACGCCAACCGGCCCGGCTGGTGGCAGCGCTTCCACGACATCCTGCCCGGCTGGTTCTCGATGCACGTCAGCCTGGAGGGCGCGGCCGCGCTCATCCGGTCGTACGAACCGCACTTCGTGCCCGGGCTGATGCAGACCGAGGAGTACGCGCGCGGAGTGCTGAAGTCCGGTGCCATCGGCCAGACCGATCCCGACGACATCGAGCGCCATGTCGCGCTGCGCATGCAGCGCCAGGACCTGCTCACCCGGCCCGACGCGCCCCGCTTCTGGGTCGTCATGGACGAGACCGCCCTGCGCCGCCCGGTCGGCGGCCCGGAGGTGATGCGTGCCCAGATCGACAAACTGCTCGACGCCACGAAGCTGCCCAACGTGACCCTGCAGGTCGCCCCGTTCTCCTCGGGGCCGCACCCGGGCACGTACGGGCCCTTCGTGCTGTTCCGATTTGCCATGTCCGAACTGCCGGACATGGTCTACAGCGAGTACCTGACCGGCGCCGTCTACCTGGACGCGCGCGAAGAGGTGGCGACCCACCTTGAGGTCATGGACCGCATGGCGGCGCAGGCCGCTACGGCACATCGCACGAAGGAGATCCTCAAGGATCTCCGCAAGGAGCTGTGAATGGATCGCATCAAGCCGCGTATGAGCGTCTACAACGGTATGCCCGCGCGGGACTTGGGAAGCGAAGGCTGGCACAAGCCGTGGAGCGGCGGCAACGGCGGCAACTGCCTGGAGGCGATGAAGCTCGCCGACGGCCGGATCGCCGTCCGCCAGTCCACCGACCCGGACGGGCCGGCCCTGATCTACACGACCGACGAGATGACGGCCTTCATCGAGGGGGCGAAAGCGGGCGAGGCGGATTTCTTGCTGTCCTGAGCCGACCACCTGTGCTGAATGCTTTTTCCTTACCGAACCTCCTTATTTTGGTACCGACTTGATCACATGTTGCTTTAAGAGCTTATGGAGCACGCCATGACCGTGCGGCCCACCGACAGGATCGACAAGACCGTCGAGATCGACACCAGCAGGCCCACCCCGCCCGCATGTACGACTGGTACCTCGGAGGCAAGGACAACCAGGTCGCGCAGGCCGTCGCGCCGGGGCACGTGTCGTCTACTGCGACAACGACCCGGTCGAGCCGGCCCATTCGGCGGCCCTGCCGCGCGGCACACCCGAGGGTGCGACCGCGTATGTGCAGGCCGACGTGCGCGATCCCGACGCCGTCGTCGAGAGCGCGCGGGTGGCGGTGGTCGACCGGTGGCATCCGGAGCTGGGCGAGCCGGTGCCGGGCCAGGACGACGGGACGATTCCCGGGTACGGGGCGGTGGGGCGCAAGCCCTGACACCGCTCGGCGTCGGGCCTCAGAACCACGACAGCATGCGTCGTGGTGCGTCCACCAGCCGGCTGACGGCGACCACCGGCAACGGCGGCTGCTCCAGCCGGCCCGGACCGGGGACGAGGCTCAGCGCGTAGTAGATCTGCTCGATCGACGGCGGTCCGACGGCGAGATTCCGCCGGACCGCCCGCGCCGACGACTCCTCCCCGGTCCGCACGAGGTACGCCGCCGCCATCGTCCCGGTACGGCCCACCCCCGCACCGCAGTGCACGAACACCGGCCCGCCCGCCGACGCGACGACATCGAGAAACCGCCCCACCTGCGCGGGAGTTGGCGTCTGCCCGTCCCGAATGGGCAGTCGTACGACGTCCAGCCCGGCCCGGCCCGGTTCGGCGAGCTGCGCCGCGGTCAGGTCCTCCGCGCGCAGATCCACGACCGTGGTGAAGCCGAGGCGGGCCAACTCCCGGTAGCCGCCGGGGGAGGGAGCGGCACCTCGCCACAACTTGCCCTCGGTGTCGACGGGTTGGAAGTGATGGATGCCCTGCACGGTACGGGTCCCCGGAGGCGGCGGGGTCTCCTCGCGTGCCCAGTACGACAGCGCGAGGATGCCGAGCGCGCCGGTGGCCCACAGGGCGACGTAGCCGAGGGTGACGACGAGGAGCAGCCTCATCGCACGTCTGGGCAGGCGGAGTCGGGGTGCGGGCGTGAGAACGGTGGCCATGGGCGACCCGGGGTGCTCGGGGACGGGGGCGCCTTGGCATCGTACGTCCGGATTGCGCGTCGGGTCAGTCGTCGTCCGCGTCCGTGTCGCCCATGCCCATCACCGTGAGGTGGGCGCGGTCGAGGGCCGCGTCCTCCAGGCAGCCGCGCAGCCGCATACGGTCGTGCTCGGCGAGCGCGGGCCGTACGACCCCGGCGAACATGCCGTCGCCGAGGCTGCCGAGCGTGGCGTGGTTCAGCGGCACGGAGGTGGAGTCCCGGCAGCGTTCCCAGACCTGCTGCGCGGCGAGTGCCTGCCGTTCGGCGGTCATGTCCGTGCCCCGCACGTCGACTTGGACGAGCACCGAGGTCGCCTCGGAGCCGCTCGCGCTCTGCTCCCGGGTCTGGGTGAGATCGGCGAGCCCCACCACCAGCGCGGCGAGCAGCGCGGCCCCGACGACGCCGACGACGGCCGTGCGGGCGACGCGGCCCTTGGAACGCCGGCCGAGTGCAGGACGGTCCTCCAACTCGCCTACTGTGTCTGGTTGTTCAGGGGCGGTGAGGACGGCGAGGCGTCCCGCGAGGCGCCGTTCGGCCGGACGCCCGGTCGCGGAGGCGATCCGCTGCACCACCCAGGCGAGCCCGGACAGCAGCACCCCGGTGACCATGAGGACGGGCACGAAGACGTACGTACGGTCGGCGGTGTCCTCCTCCAACCAGCGGAAGCGGGCGCTCTCGCGCTCGACGGAACCCTGCCGCAGCCGGGCCAGCACGTCATCCTGACGTGCCGTCAATTCGCGTTGCCTGGCGTCACTTTCCTTCACCCGTTCCTCGATCCGGGTGAGCCGGGCCAGCAGCACGATGCCGAGCAGCATCACCTCGACGACCAGCAGCAGGATCCCGCACAGGATGGCGCGCTGCCACTGCCAGCGGTACAGGTAGACGATGAGGTAGGTGCCCGCCCCGGCGGCGGCGAGGCTTCCGAAGACGTACGCGATCCGCCTCACCGCGCCTCTCCCGTCTGCACGTCTGTTGTCTTTACGTCCGCCGTGTTTACGTCACCGGTGGTGCCGTCGACGGCGACGCGCGACCCGGGCGGGAAGCGCCGTACCGCGTCGGTCGCGCCGACCACGGCAGGCAACCCGAACTCCCGTGCCAGCACCGCGAGATGGGACAACGGGCTGCCGGTCTGGGCGACCAGCGCGGTGAGTCCGGGCAGGAGCGGGGCGAGCGCCGGGTCGAGGGTGCGGACGACGAGCACGGCGTCGGAGGGACGCGGCCCGGTCCCGTCCCAGACCGTCCCGACGGCCCGCCCACCGGACACGCCCCGGCCTTCGTCGCCCTTGCCGCCGGTGCCGGTGCGTTCGGCGACCACCGTGCCCTCCGCCGCCAGCCGGAAGGCATCCGGCAACGGCGGCGACTCGGCCTGCGGCACGCGCGCGTGGAGATCGCCGGGCAGGGGTTCACCATCGAGTACGGCGGCCAACTCCGGCCAGCGCAGCAGCCCTACGCGGTCCGCGGCGGCCGGGCCGAGGCGGCGCGGACCGCGTAGGGCTGCTGCGCTGGCCGGAGTTGGCCGC
>NZ_JBXVPZ010000609.1:0-4885 GCF_057961495.1 Streptomyces sp. P5F9
GGTGGGTGAGCGGAGCGACGGCGTGACGAGCGTTACGTCCCCGATCCACTGGACGCCCCTGCTTACCGGCCGGTACGCTCAAGGCTGAGCAAGCGCTTAGCCATCGAGCCGCGACCATCAATTGAGCAACCCCGATGGCGAGCAACCACATCCGCGAGAGCGGCGCCGGTTCAGGCGCGAAAGAAGGGTGGCGGCGGTGCGCCGTACTGTGTTCAACGAGGACCACGAGGCGTTCCGGGAGACCCTGCGGGCCTTCATCGAGGCCGAGGTCGTCCCCGTCTACGACGAGTGGTTCGCAGCCGGCCAGGCGCCGCGCGAGTTCTACTACAAGCTCGCCGAGCTCGGCGTCTTCGGCATCCGCGTGGACGAGGAGTACGGCGGCGCGGGCATCGACTCGTACAAGTTCGAGGCCGTCCTCTACGAGGAGACCGCGCGCGCGGGTGTCTCCTTCGGCGGCTCCGGTGTGCACGTGCTGCTCGGCCTGCCCTACATCAAGCTGCTCGCCAACGACGAGCAGAAGAAGAAGTACCTGCCGAAGTTCGTCTCCGGCGAGGAGATGTGGGCCATCGCGATGACCGAGCCGGGCACCGGCTCCGACCTCGCGGGCATGAAGACCACCGCCAAGCTCTCCGAGGACGGCACGCACTACGTCCTCAACGGCGCCAAGACCTTCATCACCGGTGGCGTGCACGCCGACCGCATGATCGTCTGCGCCCGCACCGCCCCGTCCAGCAAGGAGGACCGCCGCCACGGCATCTCCCTCTTCGTGGTGGACACCAAGGCCGAGGGCTACTCGGTCGGCCGCAAGCTCGACAAGCTCGGCCTGAAGACCTCCGACACCGCCGAGCTGGCGTTCGTGGACGTGAAGGTCCCGGTCGAGGACCTCCTCGGCGAGGAGAACAAGGGCTTCTACTACCTCGGCCACAACCTCGCCTCCGAGCGCTGGGGCATCGCCTTCGGCGCGTACGCGCAGGCCAAGGCCGCCGTCCGGTTCGCGAAGCAGTACGTCCAGGAGCGCGTGGTCTTCGGCCAGCCCGTCGCCGCGTTCCAGAACACCAAGTTCGAACTGGCCGCCTGCCAGGCCGAGGTGGACGCCGCCGAGGCCGTCGTGGACCGCGCGACCGAGGCCCTGGACGCCGGTGAGCTGACCCCCGCCGAGGCGGCCAGCGCCAAGCTGTTCACCACCGAGGTCGCCCACCGCGTGATCGACCGCTGCCTCCAGCTGCACGGCGGCTACGGCTTCATGAACGAGTACCCGATCGCCCGCCTGTACGCGGACAACCGCGTCAACCGCATCTACGGCGGCACCAGCGAGATCATGAAGACGATCATCGCGAAGGACATGGGCCTGTAAGGTCCCCGAAATTACCGGCCAGTAGAAAAGGTGCCATGAGCCAGGCACTTCAGTCTCTCCTCGATCTGCTCGATCTTGAGCAGATCGAGGAGAACATCTTCCGCGGCCGGTCCCAGGCCGCCGTCGTCCCCCGCGTCTTCGGCGGACAGGTGGCGGCCCAGGCCCTCGTCGCCGCCGGGCGCACGGTCCCCGAGGACCGCCTCGCCCACTCCCTGCACGCGTACTTCCTGCGCCCCGGCGACCCCGGCGCGCCCATCGTCTACACCGTCGAGCGCATGAACGACGGCCGCTCCTTCAGCGCCCGCCGCACCGTCGCCGTCCAGCACGGGCAGCCGATCTTCGCCCTGTCCGCGTCCTTCCAGAAACACGAGGACGGCTTCGAGCACCAGGCCCCCATGCCGGCCGCCCCCGATCCGGTCACGCTGCCCACCTCCCAGGACCGGCTGCGCGGCTACGACCACATCGCCCCCGCGGTCGTGGAGAAGTTCCTGGAGGCCCGCGAGGCCATCGACCTGCGCTACGTCGAGGAGCCGCCGTACGGCAAGTTCGGCGAGCCCCGCGAACCGCACTCGCAGGTCTGGTTCCGCACCAACGGCAAGCTCGCCGACGACCCGCTCCTCCACGTAGTACTCGCGACCTACGTCTCCGACATGACCCTCCTCGACTCGATCCTCCTCGCGCACGGCCGCGGCGGCTGGGCCGTAGGGGATGTCGTAGGGGCTTCGCTCGACCACGCGATGTGGTTCCACCGGCCGTTCCGCGCGGACGAGTGGCTGCTCTACGACCAGGAGTCGCCGTCGGCGTCCGGCGGGCGGGGGCTCGGGCAGGCACGGATCTACACGCAGGACGGCCAACTGGCCATCTCCGTCATTCAGGAGGGCGTGGTCCGGGTTCCTCGGTGAGACTGGGGGACATGGCGGAAACGGAAGTCGCGGCACAACAGGAAGACGGCGGCGGCGAGTCCACCTTCACGGTGATCGTCGCCGCCGTCACTTTCGGGTGAAGGCGGGAGAAACCTGCCCGGCGGAGGTGCTGGAAGGCTACGTTTGTCCTGTCAGGCAGCAGAGTTGCCTGACCTACCGCCGGGCGGGCGGAAAGTCACGCCTGTGGAGGCGACGTAAGACCAGACTCTCGGGGCTGGCCGACGCCGATGAAGCAGGAACCCGCGGTGGCGCCGCCTGGCGGCGCGGACCAGAATCCCCGGCAACGGGGAGGGCGCCAAATCTGGGCGATGCTCGGCGATGCTCGCCGCCACAACTTCTGCGGCGGCGTCTTCGCCGGCCCCGAGCGAAAACGGGCGCGCGGCGAGGCGGCCCGCTTCGACGCCTCCTTCAAGCGCTACCTCCGCTACACCCCCGACACCGCCGTGAAGGCCGTAGTCCTTGAGGACTCCGCCGCCCTGGTCGGCCTGGTCCTCGCGGCGGGCGGCCTGCTCGGCGGCCAGCTCACGGGTTCCGGCGTCTGGGACGGCATCGCCTCGCTGTGCATCGGCGCCCTGTTGCTCTACGTCGCCTGGGTGCTGGGCCGCTCCAACGCGGAACTCCTCATCGGCCGCCCGCTCCCCAAGGCCATGCGGGACCGCATCCGGGAGGAGCTGCTCGGGGTCGAACACATCGAAGCCGTACTGGAGTTGACGACCCTCGTGCAGGGCCCGCGCGAGGCGCTGGTGGCCGCGAAGATCGACTTCCGGGACAGGTCGAGCGCCGCGCAGATCGAGTGGGCCTGCGAACAGGCCGAGCAGCGACTGCGCGAGGCGTTCCCGTCGGTGAACCGGGTGTACCTGGACCCGACACCCGGGTACGCGCAGCGCCGGGCCGAAGGACTCAACCCCTGGCCGTGACAGGGGAGTTGTCCCCGGCCGAGCCAGGTACTCAGGACGACAGTCCGGCCTCCGCCAGCAGATACGCCGTCATCGGGTCGTAGTACCTGGGGCTGACGACGTGGTCGTCGAGGGGGACCGCCACCTGGACGGTGCCTTCCGACTCGGCGAGGAAGAGCGCCGGGTCGTTCGAGTCGGCGTACCCGACGGAGTCGACGCCGTGCCGCCCCGCGTAGCCCGCCCAGCCGTGGTCGGCGACGACCAGGTCCGGCAGCGGGCGGCCCTCGCGCTCCAGGGCGGTGAGGATGGCCTTCATCGGCTCACCGGAGTGCGTGTGCCAGAGCGTCGCGCCGTGCTCCAGGACGGCCACGTCCGCGAACTGCATGACGTACCCCTCCTCCGTCTGGAGCCCGTCCGGGATCACGACGATCTCGCAGCCGGCCGTGCGCAGGGCGGCGGCCGTGGCATGGTGCACGTCCAGCAGACCGCCCGGGTGACCGGTCGCGAAGAGCACCCGCTGCCGCCCGTCGGCCGCCTTGCGCAGCCGCGCCGCCAGCCGGTCGAGACCCTCGACCGTCAGCTCCGGGTCGATGGTGTCCTGGCCGTAGCGGTACTCGGGATCGTCGTTCACACCCACCCGCTCCGCCATCACCGCGAGCACGTCCTGCTCGTCGGTCCAGCGGTCCCCGAGCTCCAGGCCGAACCAGTAGTGGCGGTCGCCGTTCGCGAGCCTGCGGTAGTGCGAGAGGTTGTTCTCACGGGGCGTGGCTACGTCGCCCGCGATACGGGTCTTCACAAGGTGATCGACGAGCTCGGCGCGGCTGGGGGTCCCGGGTATCGGCATGGTTCCCATTGTGGAGCAGAGGGATGTGCGCCCGCCCGGCGTCCCGAACGCTGGGATGTGGATCACTCGCACTGGGTCACTCAGAGGTGACGCAGGCCGAACCACAGCTCCATCCGTACGTCCGGATCGTCCAGATCCGCCTCCAACAGCGCCGCGCACCGCGAAATCCGCTGCCGCACGGTGTTGCGGTGCACGGCCAGGGCAACCGCCGTACGGTCCCAACTCCCGTGCAGGGAGAGCCAGGTGCGCAGGGTCTCGGTGAGCGCGGGGTGCGCGGCGAGCGGAGCAAGGAGGGTGCGGGAGTGTGCCTCGGCCTCGTCGTGCGGTACGAGTCCGTCGAGCCCGGCGCGGCCGGAGGAACCGTGTCGTACCAGCGGGGTACGGGTCGCACGGGCGCGGGCCAGGGCACGGGACGCCTGGGTGTCGGCGGCGGGCCAGTCCTCGGGGGCGACGGGGGCGCTGACCCCTAGGGCCCAGCCGGGTTGCGGGGCGGGTTCGCGATCGGCGGGGAGGAGTACCCGTACGACCTCCGGTGCCCGGTCGATCAGCGTGGAACCGAGGGCGGCGCCGAGCGCGGACGCGGCGACGGGGTCGGGCGCGGGCGTGTCCGGTCGTGCGTGCACGACGACCCACCGGTCCCCGCCGAGCAGCGACGCGACGTCCTCCGGCGGGGCGCCCAGCAGCAGCCGTACGAGCGCCGACGAACGGTCCGCTCCCGTGCGGCTCTGGTGTTCGCCGGTGAGGAGGGAGAGGAGTACGGCGGCGACGGAGGCGATGGTGTGGTCGCCGGGGGCGCGCCGCGGGGCGGCGACACCCAGGACGAAACCCTGACCGGTACCCAGGGCGTACGCGGCGAGGTGGGCGCCGG
>NZ_JBXVPZ010000610.1:0-4878 GCF_057961495.1 Streptomyces sp. P5F9
TCACCGAGTCGCCGACGTTCCTGGGCGCCAACTACGGCCTGCACCTGGCCGTCAGCCCCGACGGTCTGCAGTGGACCCCGCTCAACCAGAACGCCCCCGTCGCCACCCCCACCGCCGGTTCCCTCGGCCTGCGCGACCCGTTCATCCTGCGCAAGCAGGACGGCACGTTCGTGGTCCTCGCGACCGACCTCAACGGCACCGACTGGTCGTACGTCAGCCAGTACATCCATGTCTGGGACTCCACCGATCTGCGTACCTTCACCGGCTACCGGCGGATGAAGGTGCACGACCTGGACACCCACGCCTGGGCGCCGGAGTCGTTCTGGGACGCGGGGCGCGGGCAGTACGGCGTGATCTACTCGGCCGTCAACGACAGCGGCCACAACGTCATCATGGTCAACTACACCGGCGACTTCGTGACCGCCGGGGATCCGCAGGTGTTCTTCGACCCCGGGTACGACGTCATCGACGGCGACCTGGCCGTGGGCGTGAACGGCGTCAACTACCTCTACTTCAAGAAGAATTCGACGCTGGTCGGCGCGAAGTCCACGTCACTGGACCCGGGCAGTTTCACCGAGTTCAGCACGGCGGTCTCGCACAACGGCACCGAGGCGCCGACGCTGGTCAAGTCCCTTGCGTCCAGCTCCACTTGGTACCTCTGGGGTGACACCTGGGATCCCAACGGCGTCTTCTACGCCTGGCAGACCAGTAGTCTCGCCGCCGGCACCTGGACGGCCGTCGACCAGAAGCTCTACACGCAGCCGCTCAACTCGAAGCACTGCGGCATCCAGCCGATCACCACGGCCGAGTACAACAACCTGATCGCCAAGTGGGGCACCCCCGCCTGGAACCGGCTCAAGTCCTACAACTACCCGGCCCGTTACGTCCGGCACTCCAACTTCGTCGGGCGGATCGACGAGTACGCCTTCGACCCGTACACCGACTCGCAGTGGACGCTGGTGCCGGGCCTCGCGGACTCGGCCGGGGTGTCCTTCCAGTCGGTCAACTACCCGACCCGCTATCTGCGGCACTACGACTACGCGCTCCAACTCGACGTGAACGACGGCACATCGACGTTCGCCGGGGACGCGACGTTCTACCGGACCGCGGGGCTCGCGGACTCCACCTGGGCGTCGTTCCGGTCGTACAACAATCCGACCCGCTACATCCGGCACTCCAACTACGTCCTGCGCATCGACCCGATCTCGACGGCCACGGATCAGCAGGACGCGACGTTCCACGTCGGGTACTGAGCACGACGCGGGTGCCTCCCGGAGAAATGGAGGCACCCGCGTCGTCGCCGGGGAAGGTCAGCTCAGGCCGGCCGTCTTCAGCCATGCCTTCGCGACGTCCAGCGGGTCCTTGTTCTGGGACTGGACCTGGGTGTCGAGGTCCAGCAGGGTCGCCGTGTCGAGCTTCGCGGAGACCGCGTTGAGGGCGGCGACACCGGCCGCGGAGAGGCCGCTCTTGTAGACGAGGGGCTGCACGTTCTCGAAACCGAAGAGCTTCTTCGGGTCCTGGAGCGTGACGTGCTTCTCCTTGACGATGGTCGGGTCCGTGCTGAAGAGGTCGGCCGCCTGCACCGTGTTCTTCTTCAGCGCGGCCGCCGTCAGCGGGCCGCCCGCGTCCAGCGCCTTGAAGGACTTGAACTCCAGGCCGTAGACGGACTTCAGGCCCAGCAGGCCCTGCTGCCGGGTCTGGAACTCCGGCGAGGCACCGATGACCAGGTCCTTCGCGATGGACTTGAGGTCCGCGATGGAGGAGTCGGACGTGAGGTTGTACTTCTTCGCGGTCTCCGCGTTGAGCGTGACCGTGTCCTTGTCCTCCGCGGCCGCCGGGTCCAGCAGCGTCAGCTTGGAGTCCAGCTTCGCGTTGATCGCGGCCGTGGTCGCCGCGAGGGTCGCCGGGGTGGCCTTCGGGTCGAGGTAGGCAAGCAGCGCGCCGTTGTACTCGGGCAGCACGGAGATCGTGCCGTTCTTGAGCAGGCCGTAGGTCGTCTCACGGCTGCCGATGTTCGGCTTGTAAGTGACCTTGACGCCCTTGGCCTTGAGGGCCTCGCCATAGATGTCGGCTATGAGGATGCTCTCGGCGAAGTTGTTGGAGCCGACGACAACCGTGTCGCCGCTCGCCTTGCCGCCCGAGAGCGGGTTGTCGGACTTGCTGTCGGAGGACGAACCACATCCCGTGACAAGCGCAGCCGTCGCGGCGAGCGCGATGGCGGCCGCGCCGGGGTACCTAGTGCTGGACCAGCTGTTCTTCGCTTTAGAAGTCACAATTCCCGTTCCGGGTTTGGATGTTGGCACAGGCGTGCAGGCATGGCTGTGGCGTCGACGCGCGGGGCGTGAACGCCGCACTCCGCTGATCCAATCCAGCCGGTTCTCGGTCAGTCAAGAGAACTCTGGTCACCGATTGGCCTCAATGGGTGCCCAGTTGTGAAGGCAACGTAAACGGACCGGTCACGAACACGGTCGCTTTGTAATTGATTCTTGACGTAGGGCGACGCACTTGATCGTTCAAAGAGACGGTAGTCTCCCCGGAGTTGGCGTCGGTCACAGCGGTGTGCGGGGGCCGCTTCGATCAAAAACAGTCACACGCATCGCTGCGCGTATCGTGACAACACCCCACGAAGGAGGCCTGGTGTCCATACGGGGCTTCGCAGACCGTTGGCCCTTCAGGCGCAAGCTCAATCTGCTCGTCGGCGTACCGCTCGCGGTGGTCGCTGTGCTGCTGGCGTATCTCATCTCGGACGAGATCGGGCAGTCGACGGACGCGAGCGACGCGGCGCAACTGGTGCGGGACAGCGGGCAGGTCGCCAGGCTGGTGAACCTCGTGGAGGCGGAGCACCAGCAGGCCATCCTGCTCTCCGTCCGGTTCGAGGCCACCAACGACGGCGGCACCCCCTCGCAGAGCGCCTACCGGGCGGCCCAGCTGGCCGTGGACAAGCAGGTCGAGAAGGTGCGTGACACCTTCGGCGACCGGCTGCCGGACAATGAGGCCCAGGCCCTGAAGGAGATCAACGGCCTGGAGACGCTGCGCGACACCGTCGAGCAGAGCTATCTGCCCGCCGACAACATCGACCCGGCGTACACCAGCGCCTCCGACGGTCTGATCGACGGGCTCGACCTCGAACACAACGCGAACCTCGCCACCACCTTCACCGGCAACCTGCTGGACTCCGTGCTGCGGGCCGATGCCGCCCACAGCTCGTTCGAGACCAGCGTGTTCTCCGCGACGACCGGCGACAGCAACGCGCTCATCGAGTACAACAACGCGGTCGGCTCCTACGAACTCTTCACCTACCAGTCCGCCCGGTTCGCCCGGTTCGCCACCGAGGACCAGGCCGACCAGCTCTCCGGCATCGAGCACACCCCGGCGCAGCGGGAGATCGCCGAAGCCTACGCCGAGCTGCAGATCGACCCCAGCGGGCTACAGGCCGAGACGCCCGGCGCCGTCCGCAACGCCTTCGCGGACGCCATGAGCGACTACCCCTCCTACCCGCAACAGGCCGCGGGCCGGCTGAAGATCACCGGCTCACTCATCGACCAGATCGCCACCCGCGCGGACAGCGCGTCCAGCTCCGCCTCCTGGCGCGCCGGGCTGCTGCTGAGCCTCTCGCTGTTCGGCTTCGTGCTGTGGCTCGTCTTCGTGGTGATCGTGCGCCGTTCGGTGGTCCGCCCCGTGCAGGCCCTCACCGGGGCCGCGAAGCAGGTCGCCGAGGTCGCGGGCCGTGAACTCGCCCGCGTCGCCGACGACGACGCCGAGGACGACGGGCCGCCGCTGCTGCGCGACATGCCGGTCACCGCGAAGGACGAGATCGGTGACCTCGCCGAGGCCTTCAACCATGTGCAGACCACGGCCGCCGCGCTGCTGGCCCGCCAGGTGGTCAGCCGGCGCAACGTCGCCGAGATGTTCGGCAACGTCGGCCGCCGCGTCAGCAACCTGACGACCCGTCAACTCGCGCTGATCGACGCGGTGGAGCGCGGCGAGACCGACCCGGCGCTGCTGGAGCGCCTCTACTCCATCGACCACATCGCCGTCCGCCTGCGCCGCAACGCGGACAGCCTGATGCTGCTGGCCGGCATCCGCGAGACCGTGCTGGACGGCGGACCCACCGAACTCACCAACGTCGTACGCGCCGCGCTCGGCCAGATCGAGGGCTTCCAGCGGGTGGGTCTGCGGGCCGACACCGAGGTCATGGTCGAGCCCGACATCATCGGCGACCTCACGCTGATGGTGGCCGAACTCCTGGAGAACGCGGTCTCGTTCTCGCCCGCGGGCAGCCCCGTCGAGGTGGTCGTACGGACCGACGGCGACGACGCGCTGATCGTGGTCGCCGACCGCGGTCTCGGGATGAGCGCCGAGCGCATCGCCGAGGAGAACGCCCGGCTGATCCGCCGCGAGCGCCTCGACCTGGTGCCGACGAAGGTGCTGGGCCTGTTCGTGGTCGGTACGCTCGCCCGCCGCTGGGACATCGACGTCACGCTGGCCCGCACGCCGGGCGGCGGTGTGACGGCCGAGATCACCATCCCGGCGACGCTGCTGCTGCGCATGAGTGCGCTGGCCTCCGGCGGTCCGGCCGACACCGGATACACGGAGTTGGGGTTGGGAGCGGGGGCAACTGTCGGCGCGGGCACGGTCGTTGCGCCGTCGGCCGCCTCGAACCAGGACCACCGTCCGGTGAACCAGGACCAGCGTCCGGCACCTTCCTGGGCCAGCTCGGACTCCGGGCCGCGCCCGTCGATCACTCTGAGCAGGCCCGAGCCGATCGCACCCGAGCACATGCACGCCGATGACGACGAGCCCACACCGCTCCCCCGCAGGGTCTCCCGGTACGAGACGGCGCCGAGAGCCGCCGCGCCGGCCCCGCCCGTCACCCAC
>NZ_JBXVPZ010000611.1:0-4878 GCF_057961495.1 Streptomyces sp. P5F9
CTCCGGTGCCGAGGCCCGCAGGCCGTCCTCCACCAGTGCCTGCTGGATCATCCGGGCGCGGTCCATCAGGTCGGCCTCGGCCGTGGTGTCGTGGTCGTAGGAGAGCACCCTGATGACGCACTGGTCCGAGTCCCGCTCGGCCTGCGAGACGTCCACCACGATCTCGTTGCCGTTCGCCTCGTTGCGGAGCTTCGCGAAGTAGGAACCCCGTTGGTCGTTCTCGTACTCGCCGTCCACCAGGTCGTAGTAGGCGTGCGCGCTGAGGGTCTGGGCCACCGCGTCGGCCAGGTTGACCCGGATCTGCGAGGACAGGTGGCGCATGCCCGCCCGTTCCACGGTGTCGCCGAGATCCTGTTCGAGCCTGGCCGCCTCCTGGTCGCGCAGACCGTGCAGGGTGCCGGTGTCCGTCCCGTCGTCGCGGGCCCGGGTCAGAGCCTGGGCGGTCTCCTGGCGCAGTTCGTCCAGTTCGCCGTCCGACCAGTACACGACGTCGAGCCGGTAGCCGGGCAGGGCTTCGCCGTCGGGTCCGATGACGGGCCGGTCCTCGTTTCCCACGATCAGTTTCTCCACCCGGACGAGGGCCTCCACCGCCTCTGTCTGGGCGGAGCACCGCTCCAGTTCGCGCTGGGTGACGTCGACCCGCAGGTCGCTCAGTGAGTGGAAGGTCTCCTGGACGACGGCGAGCGCGGCGTCGAAGCGGCCTTCCGCGATGTTGAGCTCGGCGGTGGCGAGCCGCCCGGTCAGCCGGGCCAGTTCGCCGGGCGCGTACCGCTCGTGCGGCAGAGTCTCGGCGATCAGGCCGGCCATCGTCCTGGCGTCCCCGAGCCAGGCCCGCACCATCTGCTCGGCGTGGACCCGGTCCGCCTTCATGACGTCGATCTCCTGGGCCAGCACGGCCATCTCCGCACGCCGTTCCGCACGCTCACCGGCGATCGCCTGCCGGGTCTCCTCCTGCTGCCGGGCCAGTTCCCGTCGGGTCTCCGCCTGGATCCGGCCGGCGGTCTCGTCGAGGGTCCGGTGCAGTTGTGCCGTCTGCTGCTGAAGCCTGTGCGTGGTGTCGGCCTCCAGCTGCCGGGTCTGGTCGCTGAGCGCGCGGACCGCCTCCTCGTGCCGGCGCTGCCGCTCCTGCACCCCGGCGAAGGTCCGGTCGATGTCCGCCCGGGTCTGTGCGCGGACGTCGTCGATGAGCCGCGGTATGTTGCGCTGCACCTCTTTCAGCTGCTGCGCCTTCCGCTGGATGCGGTACCACTCCGACTCGTCGACCTGGATGCGCTTCCTACCGCTCATGGTGCTGTTCCCTTCCTGGGGACGTACGGGCGCGGACGGCGTCGACCGCCGTGTCGAACGCGTTCAGCAGGCCGTTCGGCGGTACCCCGATGAGCAGGGCCTCCGGTCCGCTGACGGCGATCTCGGCGGTGCGGGGGCCGTGACCGAAGTCGTAGCCGCAGTCCGCCAGTCGTGAAGTGAGGTGGTGGATGCGCTGGTTGGAGCTGCCGCGCAGGCCGCGGCCGTCGTTCAGCGCGGCCACGTACAGGCCGTCGACGAGGACGTCGACCGCGGCGAGCAGGTCCGGCACCCCGGGTTCGGGGGGCCCGGTGCGCAGCCGCTCCAGGCGGTGTCCGGTGAAGCAGATGACGGAGACGTCCCTGATCTCGCGGGCGGCGCGGACCAGTTCGGCGAGTCCGGCGGCCTGCCGCATCGGCTCCCCGCCGGAGAGGGTGAGGCCGCTCACGCTCGGATCGGCAAGCAACTCGGCGGCCAGTTCGGCGGGTTGGACCTGCCGGGCGGGCCGGTCGGGGATCCAGTCCGGGGAGATGCAGCCGGCGCAGTGGAACGGACACCCCTGCACCCACACCACGGACCGCACACCGGGCCCGAGAGCCTCGGTGCCGACGTGGGAGGCCGCGACGTTGAGCGGCGGGCCGTTCACCGAAGCCGTCCGTCGGCGGGAACGGGGCTGCCCGCCCGGTGTTCCGGCAGATAGGTGAAGGACACGCCGTTGACGACGACTTGGCGGCCGGGTCCGCAGGTCGCCCCGCTCTGCCGGTTCGTGGTGCCGTCCGGTGTGTAGCGGATGAGCAGGTCCACCTGCGGGCCGTGTTCGGTCGCCCGGCGTCGTCCGCGCACCGAGCCCTGGCCGCCGATGATCCGCGGGTGCAGCGCGACCCGTCGCCCGGACAGGGCGATCCGGTCGGGCAGTTGCTCACCGAACACCGGCTCCAGCAGCAACTCGCCGCGCAGCCGCGGGCGATGGGTTCGCCGCCAGGCCAGCCAGAGGATCAGCATCACGGCCACGACGATCGCGCCGACGGCCGGCAGCAGCAGCGCGGAACCCACGGTGGCCCGCAGCGGCAGTGCGGCTCCGGTGACCCGGACCTCGCGCGGCACCTTCAGCTGGACGTCCGGTGCGAGGGCCCGCTGCCAGTCCGAAGCGACCTGGCCGGACACCTTCAGCGGGGCGTCCACGTCCTTGGTGCGGCGGTACGGCACCGGACCGGCGGACAGCGCGCCGTGCAGTCGTACGGGAATCGTCCTGGAGCGGCCCGGTTCCAGTGTCACCGTGGTCGGCACTCCGGTGACCCGCAGCGGCCGGCCTGCCACCGACACGCTCAAGTCGCGTACGGTCAGCGGGATATGACGGGTCGTCGAGCGGAGCGTGACGGTCGCGGCGACCGAACCGTCGGTGAGGTCCCGGCGGCCGCTCGGGGACCAGGTGGCAGTGACGCCCTTGCCGATGTCGTCCGCCAGCAGGAGCCGCGCCTTGCGGGCCCGGGTGCCGTCACCGGCCCGCTCCAGATACCCGCTCAGGTCCTGGATGCTGTCCGGGCGCAGCACGGTGGTGTGGTCGACGACGTCCCCGAGGAGGTCGGCTCCGGTCGCCCCGCTGCCCAACGGCAGGGCGTAGCCCGCGAGTTCGGTGTGCTCCGCGACGGCCTGGGCACGCCGGTGCAGGGCGGTCCAGGCGGGGCCGGTGGACTTGGGGTAGGCGGAGCCCGCGGGCGGATGGTGCACCCCGTCGGTGAGCAGCACGACGGAGGCGATCCCGGCGGCGTCGGACCGTTCGAGTTCGCCGAGCGCGCTGTTCAGGGCGGCGCCGATGTCCGTCTCGCCCGCCGGGTCGGGGGACTCGGGCAGTCTGGACATGATCGCGTCGGTGTCGCCCGCCGAGCCGATGTAGCGGGGCTCGGGGCGGGAGTCGAAGGTGAACAGCGCGACATGGTCCTTGGTGGACAGACCGTCCAGGAACGGGCGCAGCGTGGAGCGGACGGTGTCGTACTTGCCGTCGTTCGCCATCGACCCGGAGGTGTCCACCAGCACGACGTAGTCGGCGGGCTGGTCGTTCAGGCCGAGATCCTGGTAGATCCGGGCGCGGGAGGGCCCCGTGTCGGCGCTCGCCGCGGGCGCGGTGAACGGCACGAGGGCGATGAGCGCTACGGCCGCGACGGCGACGCGGGCGGCGAACCGCCGGGTGCGTGCGGCGCCGGGCTGCTGGGGCACGTGGGACGGCCCTCTGGCGGATGACATCACGATCGAACTCCCTCGATGTCGGTCGGCAGGGCGCCGAGCGGGTATTCTTCCGGGCTCCCGGAACCCAGTGGGTGCAGTACGAGGAGGGCCTCACCGTCCACGGCGAGGCGGACGCCGATGTGGAAGCGCGTCCCCTCCGCGGCGGGGATCGTCAGGGTGCCGACCGGGACCGGCCGCCCGCCCCGCGCGGCGCGGACATGCACGTGGACGGGCCGGGTGGCGGACGCGCCGACCGGCTTGGTCCTGATCCGGACGGGCAGTCCCTCGCTCTGCGCGAAGACGGTCGCGCCGCCCGGTTCCAGCGCCCCGGCCGGGCTGATCAGCAGTTCCTCGGCCCGGGGCTCGCCGCCGACCGTCCGGTGCGTGCCCACGAGCACGGCGTGCGGGTAGCGGTCGGCGGGATCGATCCGCCCGGCGGCGACCAGCGCCGCGCCGAACGCGGCGGCGAGCGCGGGGTCCACCCCGCCCGGAAGCGCGACCGGCGTTCCCTGACAGTTCGTCACATGCCTTACGAGCGGCCCGGATCGGGCCCCTCCTCCCACGGCGACGACCGGAGGCCCGGGCAGTGCGCCGAGCACGGAGTCGAGTCCGGTGGTGAGCCGCTCCAGCGCCTGCCGTACGGCGCCCACCCCGATGTCCCGCCCGGCCACCCGGAGGACCATGATCTCGTCGTAGCGCCCGGGACGCCGAGCGCTCTGCTCCAGGGCGAGGTCCAGCCGCCCGGCGGCCCCGTCCTCGGCCCGGGCCGCCGCGAGCGCCGCCCGCCCGTCCGCGTCGTCCGGAAGCCCTACGGCGGTGAGCAGCGCCCGGTCGAGTCCGGCGCCGAAGCCTTCGGCGGGCGCGTGGCGTGCGGAACCGGTCACGGCCACGGTGCCCGGGCCCAGGGCGCACGCGGACACTTCGGCGGCCGTGGCTCCCAGGTCGCACACCGTGTACCGGGTCCCGGTCGCCGCCGTTCCGGCGTGCCGCAGCAGTGCCAGGACGGCGTGCGGGGTGCCCAGTGCCCGCAGCCGGGGCAGGGGGTCGGTGCCGTGCAGGGCGGTCAGGACGTCCGTGGCCCGGCGGGCGTGTTCGGCGCGGTCGTGCTGCGGGACCACCACGACCACGTGCTCGGGTGTGCCGTAGCGCTCGCGGTAGGCGGTGTACGCCGACCGCAGCGCGGCACCGTGATGGCCGCCCGCGCCGGCGGCGGTGGGCAGTCCCTCGCCCGGCACCGTGCCGGGCAGGTCTGCCAGGGTCGGGGTGCCGTCCGGGGAGAGATGGGCGATACGGGTGTGGCGGGCGCCGGGGTCGACGGCGATGGCGGTCGGGGTCATGGCCGTCATCTCCAGCCGTTCCACCACACGGGGC
>NZ_JBXVPZ010000612.1:0-4854 GCF_057961495.1 Streptomyces sp. P5F9
CCCCAGGGCGGGGCCCCGTACACCCCGGTCCCCCCGCAGCCGAAGCGCAAGTTCAGCCCCAAGATGATCCGGCTCGGCGTCATCGTCCTGATCGCCGCCGGCGCGGCCATCTACGGTGCCATATCGAGCCAGGACGACGCCGACACCGCAAAGGTCGGCGACTGCATGCACCGCGGCAGCACCAGCGACACCAACCCGGACCTTGAGGTCGTGAAGTGCAGCGACTCGAAGGCCCAGTACACGGTGCTCGCCAAGATCAGCGGCAAGTACTCCGCGTCGGAGGCCGACGCCAAGTGCACAGCGGCCGCGAAGGACTTCCAGTACTCGTACACCGAGAGCGGTGACGGCAGTAACTTCCTCCTCTGCCTGAAGGGCTACTCGAAGTAGAGCGGATACGCGAGGGGCGGTGTCTCATGTTTCACGTGAAACACCGCCCCTGATGCTGTCCGGGGTCATGTTTCACGTGAAACATGACCCCGTTCCACGCCCTCAGCTCTCCGAGGCCCACCACTCCTTGAGCGCGGCCACCGCCGCCTCATGCTCCATCGGCCCGTTCTCCAGCCGCAGTTCCAGCAGGAACTTGTACGCACGGCCGATGGCCGGTCCTGGTGTGATGCCCAGGATCTCCATGATCTGGTTGCCGTCGAGGTCGGGGCGGATCGAGTCCAGCTCCTCCTGCTCCTGCAGCTGGACGATGCGCTCCTCCAGACCGTCGTACGCCCGAGACAGCGCGGCGGCCCTGCGCTTGTTCCGCGTGGTGCAGTCCGAGCGGGTCAGCTTGTGGAGCCGGCCGAGGAGCGGACCGGCGTCACGGACATAGCGGCGAACGGCCGAGTCGGTCCACTCGCCGGTACCGTAGCCGTGGAAGCGCAGGTGGAGTTCGACGAGACGGGAGACATCCTTCACCAGGTCGTTGGAGTACTTGAGCGCCAGCATGCGCTTCTTGGTCATCTTCGCGCCGACCACCTCGTGGTGGTGGAACGAGACCCGGCCGTCGTTCTCGAAGCGGCGGGTGCGCGGCTTGCCGATGTCGTGCAGCAGGGCGGCCAGGCGGAGGGTGAGGTCAGGACCGTTCTCCTCCAGTTCGATCGCCTGCTCCAGAACGATCAGCGTGTGTTCGTAGACATCCTTGTGCCGGTGGTGCTCGTCGCTCTCCAGGCGGAGGGCGGGAAGCTCGGGCAGCACGTGGTCGGCCAGTCCGGTGTCGACGAGCAGGGCCAGCCCCTTGCGGGGGTGGGCGGAGAGGATCAGCTTGTTCAGCTCGTCCCGCACCCGCTCGGCCGAGACGATCTCGATCCGCCCGGACATCTCCGTCATCGCCGCGACGACCTCGGGAGCGACCTCGAAGTCGAGCTGAGCGGCGAATCGCGCCGCCCGCATCATCCGCAGGGGATCGTCCGAGAAGGACGCCTCGGGAGTGCCCGGGGTCCGCAGCACCCGCGCCGCCAGGTCGTCGAGGCCTCCGTGCGGATCGATGAACTCCTTCTCCGGGAGCGCGACAGCCATCGCGTTCACCGTGAAGTCACGCCGGACGAGGTCCTCCTCGATGGAGTCGCCGTACGACACCTCGGGCTTGCGCGAGGTGCGGTCGTACGCCTCCGACCGGTAGGTGGTCACCTCGATCTGGTAGCCGTCCTTCTGCACCCCGACCGTGCCGAAGGCGATCCCGACCTCCCACACGGCGTCCGCCCACGGCCGGACGATCTTCAGTACGTCCTCGGGACGCGCGTCCGTCGTGAAGTCCAGGTCGTTGCCGAGCCGATCGAGCAGCGCGTCCCGGACCGACCCACCGACCAGGGCGAGAGAGAACCCGGCCTCCTGGAAACGGCGGGCGAGGTCGTCGGCGACGGGAGCCACGCGCAGCAGCTCGCTCACCGCGCGGTGCTGCACCTGGCTCAGGGCACTGGGGTTGTCTTCGTTGGCGTTCGGCACAACAGAAAAGGGTACGTGGCCCTGGCCACCGCGAGCGCCTCCATTAAATGTGCATGGACACGTCCCCCTATACCCGCGCAAGCGCTGCCCTTGCGACGTACACGAGTGCTCCCCTTGATACGGGCACATACGGGACGGTCCGCCGTTGTTCTCCGATCTTGTGGACCAGTCCGCGGCACTTCCCCTCAGCGCGCATCGTTACCATGCGTGGACGCACATTGCGACGACCACTGACGATGACGAGGGACGGGCGAGCGCGTGGCCGAGGCGGCAGACTTCCAGGGGACGAGTCCCTCACCTGCCCGCCGGTGGCTGCGGCGCACCGGCGCACTGCTCGCCGGGGCGCCTCTGCTGGCCGGCCTCCTCCAGCTGTCCGCTGTCGCACCCGCCGGTGCGGCCGAGCAGACGTCCGCGAAGGCCGCCTCCGGCTCGCAGACGGTGTCCATCTCCCTGGACACGCTCAGCCCCAGCATCCCCACGGACGGGGACACACTGACCGTCTCCGGGACGGTGACCAACAACGGCAAGCAGGCGGTCACCGACGCCCATGTGGGCCTGCGCCTGGGCCAGGCGCTGAGCACCCGTTCGGCGATCGACAGCGTCGCCAAGCGCACCGACTTCATCCAGGGCGTCGACGGCTCGGAGGTCGGCGACAAGTACACCGAGCAGTTCTCCAAACTCACTCCGGGCGTCGCCGAGCCCTTCACTCTCTCCGTGCCGGTCGACAAGCTGGACCTCGGTGACGACGGCGTCTACCCGCTCGGTGTCTCGCTGTCCGGCCAGACCTCGGCGCAGCCGTGGGAGCAGGTGCTGGGCATCCAGCGGACGTTCCTGCCGTGGCAGCCCGACGAGGCGGACACGAAGACGAAGACGACGTATCTGTGGCCGCTCGTCTCCGGCGTCCACATGACGGCGCAGACGGGTTCCAACGAGCAGCAGACGCCGGTCTTCCGCAACGACGACCTCGCCAAGGAGATCGCCCCGGGCGGTCGCCTCGACCAGATGCTGTCGCTGGGCAAGGATCTCGACGTCACCTGGGTGATCGACCCGGACCTGCTGGCCTCCGTCGACGCGATGACCCGCAGCTACAAGATCCAGGGGGACGGCGACACCACGACGACGGGCACCCACCAGGCGGTCGCCAAGGCGTGGCTCGCCGAGTTGCAGTCCGCGGTGGCTGACAAGGAGGTCGTAGCCCTCCCCTTCGCCGACCCGGACCTGGCGTCCCTCGCCCACAACGGCACCAGCGTCACCGGTTCCCTGAGTCACCTCAAGGACGCCACTGACGTCGCCGCGAGCACCGTGGAGACGGTGCTGCACGTGACGCCGACCACGGACTTCGCGTGGCCGGTGAACGGCGCCGTGGACCCGTCGATCATCAAGGTCGCCACCTCGGCCGGCGCCGACAAGGTGATCGCCCGCAGCGACAGCCTCCAGGAGACCGGCGGCCTGTCGTACACGCCCTCGGCGGCCCGCCCCATCGGCGGCGGTACGACGGCGGTGGTCGCGGACGCACGGCTCTCGACGGCGTTCGAGGGCGATCTGACGAAGGCCGGTGCCGCCACGCTCGCCGAGCAGCGGTTCCTCGCCCAGAGCCTGGCTCTCGACCTGCAGACGGACAAGCAGCGCAGCATCGTCGTCGCCCCGCAGCGCATGCCGACCGGCAGCCAGGCCCAGACGATGGCCGAGGCGCTGACGACCCTCCAGGGCAGCACCTGGTCCGAGTCGCAGGATCTCGCCGCGGCGGCCAAGGCCAAGCCCGACCCCAGTGCCACCACGAAGATCCCGTCGTCGTCCTCGTACCCCTCCTCGCTGCGCAAGCAAGAGCTGCCGAAGGCCGCCTTCGAGCAGATCGCGGCCACCCAGGACAGGCTCGACAACTTCCGGGTGATCCTCACCGACGAGTCCCGTGTCGTGACCCCGTTCGGGCGGGCCATGAACCGTGAGATGTCCACGTCGTGGCGGGGACAGGCGGGCGAGGCGGCGAACTTCCGCCAGAGCGTGCTGGATTATCTCGACGACCTCACCAACCAGGTGAAGCTGATCGACAAGTCCGAGACCAAGCTCTCGGGGCGCAGCGCCACGATCCCCGTGACCGTGCAGAACAACCTGGTGCAGGGCGTCGATCACCTGATCCTGCGCCTCACCTCGACGAGCCCCACGCGCCTGAAGATCGGCGGCAAGGCCTACACGGAGCAGCGGGTCACGGTCAACGGCGGGCACAGCCAGTCCGTGAAGTTCACCACCTCGGCCAACGCCAACGGCAAGGTGACCGTGATCGCCCAGCTGTACACGGAGGACGGCCAGGAGTACGGGCAGGCCGTCAGCTTCGACGTGAAGGTCACCGAGGTCACGGCCACCGTCATGCTGGTCATCGGCGGCGGTGTCCTGCTCCTCGTCCTCGCCGGCTTCCGGATGTACACCCACCGCAAGCGCGCCGTCGCCCGCCAGACGGAGGAAGAGGGTCCCGACGGACCCGACGACGGGGCGGCCGAGGAACCTGACGGCCCGGAGAACCCCGAGGGGCCCCAGGAGCGTCTCAAGGAGGAATCCGGCACTCCGTCCCGGGCAGACGACCCGGAGCACCCGAGTGACCCGACACCGGACACCGCACCGGAAAGCGCCGACCCGTCCGGCACGGGTGAGAGAGTGGACCGTTGAGCGATGTCGTGGCCGGTGGGCCCGGGGACGATGAGGTGGGGTAACCATGAACGCGCCGTACGACGGTGACCGCGGTCAGGGCGCGGGCGGCTCGGGCTACCCCGAGGGCCCGCCGCCCGAACACGGCCAGGTGCCGCCGCAGCCCCCCGCGGACATGTACCTCCAGGACGCCTACGACCAGGATCCCTACCGGGCACAGGACCTCTCCGCCCAGGACCCGGTCGCCGAGGCGCTCTACGACCGTGCCGCCCACCCCCCGCC
>NZ_JBXVPZ010000613.1:0-4852 GCF_057961495.1 Streptomyces sp. P5F9
CGCCAGGGACAGCCCACCCCCCACCGGCACCATCGACAGCGCACATCCGGCCAGCTCCCGCTGCCGGTGCAACAGGGACACGGCCCGCATCAGGGCCCGGTCGTCGCCCACCAGCACCGGCCGGCGCGAACCCCGCCGCGCCAGGACCCGGGCGAATTCCTCGGGCCCCTCCGGCAGGCACACCTTCGTCGCCGCACCCGCGCTGAGCACGTCTTTCGCGATGCGGACGGACTCCGCGTCGGTGCGCCGGGCGGCCGGATCGATGACGATCAGCAGCTGATCGGAAGTCGCGAAAGTCGCCACCTCGGCCATGCCTCGCTTCCTCGGGTAGCATCTTTGTGCAAGAGCCCCTTGCGCTATTGCGCCAGGGGCTTCGTCTATTCCGGGGCATCCGGTCCGACGGGTCGCGGCCGACGAGGGCCGCCGGCGTACGAGGCACACACGTGCCGCGTACGCCTCTGACCTTGGACATGCCCCGCCCGGAAGGGGTGTACGCGCGTGCCCGCACTTGTGCTGCTCGGTGCTCAGTGGGGTGACGAAGGCAAGGGAAAGGCGACGGACCTGCTAGGTGGGTCCGTCGACTATGTGGTGCGCTACCAGGGCGGCAACAACGCCGGCCACACGGTAGTCGTGGGCGATCAGAAGTACGCCCTTCACCTGCTCCCTTCCGGGATCCTCACACCGGAGTGCACTCCGGTCATCGGAAACGGTGTCGTCGTCGACCCGTCGGTCCTGTTCTCCGAGCTGAACGGGCTGAACGAGCGCGGCGTCGACACGTCCAAGCTCCTGATCAGCGGCAACGCTCACATCATCACGCCCTACAACGTGACGGTGGACAAGGTGACCGAGCGCTTCCTCGGGAAGCGGAAGATCGGCACCACCGGCCGCGGCATCGGCCCGACCTACGCGGACAAGATCAACCGCGTCGGCATCCGGGTCCAGGACCTCTACGACGAGTCGATCCTGACCCAGAAGGTCGAGGCGTCCCTCGACATCAAGAACCAGATGCTCACCAAGCTCTACAACCGGCGCGCGATCGCCGTCGAGCAGGTCGTCGAGGAACTGCTGTCCTACGCGGACCGCCTCAAGCCGTACGTCGCCGACACGGTGCTGATCCTCAACAAGGCGCTGGAGGACGACAAGGTGGTCCTCTTCGAGGGCGGCCAGGGCACCCTCCTGGACATCGACCACGGTACGTATCCCTTCGTGACGTCCTCGAACCCGACCGCAGGCGGCGCCTGCACGGGTGCCGGTGTCGGCCCGACGAAGATCAGCCGGGTCATCGGCATCCTGAAGGCGTACACGACCCGGGTCGGCTCCGGCCCGTTCCCGACGGAACTCTTCGACGAGGACGGCGACGCGCTGCGCCGCATCGGCGGCGAGCGGGGCGTCACCACCGGCCGCGACCGGCGCTGCGGCTGGTTCGACGCGGTCATCGCCCGCTACGCGACCCGCGTGAACGGCCTGACCGACTTCTTCCTCACCAAGCTCGACGTCCTCACCGGCTGGGAGGAGATCCCGGTCTGCGTGGCGTACGAGATCGACGGCAAGCGCGTCGAGGAACTCCCGTACTCGCAGAGCGACTTCCACCACGCGAAGCCGATCTACGAGACCCTGCCCGGCTGGAGCGAGGACATCACGAAGGCCAAGACCTTCGCGGACCTCCCGAAGAACGCCCAGGCGTACGTGAAGGCGCTGGAGGAGATGTCGGGCGCCCCGATCTCCGCGATCGGCGTCGGCCCCGGCCGCACGGAGACGATCGAGATCAACTCGTTCATCTAGAGCGGCGGTTGGAGCTGAGGTCGGGCGGCTGTCGTAGCCGAGGTTGACGGCTGTACTTGGGCCGGTCTTGGGAAACCTTGACCGGCCCTTGGGCTGTCCGTGGTTACGCCGGTAACAGGTGGAGGCCAGCATCTACGCGGGTAGCCCGCCGCTCCCCGCATGCAACACCCGCCTTCCGCGCCCTCCCAGGAGTCCCGAATGCCCGTCAATCCCATGAATCGCCGTGAGTTCGTGCAGAAGTCCGCCGTCACCGGCGCTGCCGTGGCCGTAGCGGGAACCGTTGGCGCCGGGAGTGCGCAAGCCGCCGAGTACACCCCCGCCAGGCCGCCGAAGGCGCCCAAGACCTGGTCGTTCTCCATCCTGGGTACGACCGACCTGCACAGCCACGTCTTCAACTGGGACTACTACTCCAACGCGGTCCCGGTGGACTCCAAGGGGAACACGTACGGCATCGCCCGTATCGCCACCCTCGTCAAGAACCTGCGCGTGCAGAAGGGCGAGGGCCGGGTGCTCCTCGTCGACGCGGGCGACATCATCCAGGGCACGTCCCTCGCGTCGTACTACGCGAGCGTCGACCCGATCACCGGCAAGGACGGCAAGCGCGGCCCCAAGCACCCCATGGCGATCGCCATGAACGAGATGCGCTACGACGCCGCCGCCCTCGGCAACCACGAGTTCAACTACGGCATCGAGGTCGTCCGCACCTTCGAGAAGCAGTGCCACTTCCCGCTGCTCGGTGCCAACGCGCTGGACGCGAAGTCGCTGAAGCCGGCCTTCCAGCCCTACACGGTCAAGCGCATCAAGGTCCCCGGGGCGCCCGACATCAAGGTCGGCATCCTCGGCCTCACCAACCCGGGCATCGCCCTGTGGGACAAGGACAACGTCTCCGGGAAGATGACCTTCACCGGCCTGGTCGAACAGGCGAAGAAGTACGTGCCCCGGCTGCGCGCGCTGGGCTGTGACGTCGTCTTCCTCACCGACCACTCGGGCCTGGACGGCTCGACATCGTGGGGCGACGAACTCCCGTACGTGGAGAACGCCTCGAACCTGGTGGCCGCGCAGGTCCCCGGCATCGACGCCATCCTCGTCGGCCACACGCACGTCGACGTCCCGTCGTACACGGTGAAGAACGAGGAGAGCGGCAAGGACGTCGTCCTCTCCGAGCCGTACTGCTACGGCTACCGCCTCTCCGTCTTCGACTTCGAGCTGGAACTGGAGCGCGGCTGCTGGAAGATCACCAGCACCACCGCGACCACGCTGAACAGCAACACAGTCGCGGAGGACAAGAGGATCACCGAACTCCTCACCGCCGACCACGAGTTGGTCGTCAAGTACGTCAACACGGCGATCGGCACCTGTACGGCGGCCATGTCGACGGCGGACGCCTGCTGGAAGGACGTCCCCGCCATCGACTTCATCCACCAGGTCCAGATGGACGCCGTGAAGTCGGGCCTGTCCACGGCGGACGCCGCGCTCCCGCTGATCTCGGTGGCCGCGTGCTTCAGCCGTACGGCCGTCATCCCGGCCGGCGACGTGACGATCCGCGACGTCGCGGGCCTCTACATCTACGAGAACACCCTGTACGGCAAGAAGCTCACCGGCGCCCAGCTCAAGGACTACCTGGAGTACGCGGCGAAGTACTACCACCAGGTGCCGGCCGGCACGAAGGTGGACACCGCGACGCTGACGAACGCCAACAGCTTCTGGGACTACATGTACGACACGGCGGCCGGCGTCGACTACGAGATCGACATCGCGGCGGCCGAGGGCTCCCGCATCAAGAACCTGACCTACAACGGCACGGCGGTCGCCGACGACCAGGTCTTCGTCGTCGCGGTCAACAACTACCGCGCCAACGGCGGCAGCGGCTACCCGCACATTGCCGCCGCGGAGACGGCCTACAGCTCCACCAACCAGGTCCGCGACCTGATGATCGCCTACGCCACGGCCAAGGGCACGATCGACCCGACGGCGTTCGCGGCGACCAACTGGAAGCTGACGCAGGCCGGGACGGCGGTCTTCTAGACCCCGGACACCTTTCGACCGCTGCCCGGGAGCACCCCGGGCAGCGGTGTCTCAAGCAGGGATGAGGAGCCGGATGATCGAATCCCGTGAGGCACGTACCGCCCTGGTGGTGGAGTCCGTGGTGAGTACGGCGGCCGTGGTGTGGTGGACGTATCTGCTGTGGCCCTGGTGGAACGTCCCCTACGCGCGGCCGGACTTCGCGGTGGTCCTCGCGGTGGCGGTGTCCCTGGCCGTGACATGGGCGCTGTGGGTACGGGGACGGCGCCTGAACACCGCGAACCTGGCGTTGACCACCGTGCGCGGGGTCGCGGTGCTGACGGTTTGCCTGTGGATCCTGCAAGACCTCTAGCGCGTCCTCTCAGCCGCAGTCGGTACAGGCCGGGGCGCTGGTCAGACAGAGGTGCAGAGCTGAGCGCAACTGTCCGTCGAGGCGGTCCCGTTCGGCGGGTTCCGGGGACGCGGGCGGGACGAGTGCGAAGGGCGCCGCGACGGTGAACAGGGCGTCGGCGCGGGCCTCCAGTTCGCTGCCCGAGTACAGCGGGTAGAGGCAGAACCGGACCCACTGCAGTGCGCTCGTGTGGAACGGTGTGACCGGCCCGGCGAGCGCGGTGAGGCAGAGGTCGGGGCTGGTGCGGGCGGTGGCGAGGGTCACGGGGTGCTCGCGGAGCATCCTGGCGGCGCGCACGATCTGCGCGATCACGAGACAGGTCGGCGGCAGCGGGTCGTCCCACGTGCCCGGCACCTCGGCCGCCCGATGCAGGACGCGATCCAGTTCCGCCGCGCAGGCGTCCCGGAACAGAACCTTGAGGTCGGGCCAGTTCCGGTAGATGAACTGGCGGTTGGTGAGGGCCAGCCGCGCGATCTGCGCGATGGGAGGCTGACGCGGACCGTGCTCGGCCATCGTGTCCAGCACGGCTCGGTACATGGCGCCCATGCCGGGCGGGGCGTGCGTGCTCACAAGGACAGCCTCTCGACGGCTAGCCGGGGGCGTAGTGGGTTTTGGAAATGTGACAGATGGGGGTGGGAGTGTCACATTTCTTGGGGG
>NZ_JBXVPZ010000614.1:0-4815 GCF_057961495.1 Streptomyces sp. P5F9
GTCGGGGAACTGCGGACTTGTTGCCGGGTGCGCGTCCGTCGTGGCTGGTCGCGCCCACGCGGCGGAGCCGCAGATCCAACACCGCCCCGCGCCCCTGAAGAGCGTGCCTTCGGCCGCTCAGTACGAGGAGCCGCCTGCTCCCAGTGAACCTGTGGGGTGCCAGACCGTTTTCGTCTCCAGGAAAGCCGTCAGGCGCTCCGTGCCCGGGGTCTCCGCGTAATCCACAGGCTGTGGACGGAGGACTCGCTTGAGGTTGTCGGCCGCTGCGATTTCCAGCTCCTTCGCCAGTGCTTCGTCCGCGCCCGCGAGGTCGATCGCGTTGACGTCCTGGTGGGCGGCCAGGGGCGCCGCGATCTCCGCCGTCTTGCCGGAGAGGATGTTGACGACTCCGCCGGGGAGGTCGGAGGTGGCCAGGACCTCGCCCAAGGACAGGGCGGGGAGCGGGGAGTTCTCGCTCGCGATGACGACGACCGTGTTGCCGGTCGCGATCACCGGGGCGATGACCGAGATCAGGCCCAGGAACGATGATTCCTGGGGGGCCAGGACGGTGACGACACCCGTCGGCTCGGGGGACGACAGGTTGAAGTACGGGCCCGCTACCGGGTTCGCGCCTCCGACCACCTGCGCGATCTTGTCCGTCCAGCCCGCGTACCAGACCCAGCGGTCGATCGCCGCGTCGACCACGGCGGCCGCCTTGGCCTTCGACAGGCCCTCCGCGTCCGCGACTTCACGCGTGAACTGGTCCTTGCGGCCCTCCAGCATCTCGGCGATGCGGTAGAGGATCTGGCCCCGGTTGTACGCCGTCGCGCCGGACCAGCCGCCGAACGCCTTGCGGGCGGCTACGACCGCGTCGCGGGCGTCCTTGCGGGAGGACTGCGGTGCGTTCGCGAGCCACCTGCCCTTTGAGTCGGTCACCTCGTACACCCGGCCGCTCTCGGAACGCGGGAACTTCCCGCCCACGTACAGCTTGTAGGTCTTGAAGACGCTGAGACGTTCGTTGGTGCGGTCAGACATCGAGGTACGCCTCCAGGCCGTGGCGACCGCCCTCGCGGCCGAAGCCCGACTCCTTGTAGCCGCCGAATGGCGAGGTTGGGTCGAACTTGTTGAACGTGTTGGACCAAACGACGCCCGCGCGCAGCTTGTTGGCGACGGCCAGGATGCGGGAGCCCTTCTCCGTCCAGATGCCGGCGGAGAGGCCGTACTGCGTGTTGTTGGCCTTCGCGACCGCCTCCTCGGGCGTACGGAAGGTCAGCACCGACAGCACCGGGCCGAAGATCTCGTCGCGGGCGATGGTGTGCGCCTGGGTGACGTTCGTGAAGAGCGTCGGGGCGAACCAGTAGCCGGAGGACGGGAGTTCGCAGGACGGGGACCAGCGCTCGGCGCCCTCCGCCTCGCCCTGTTCGACGAGCGTGGTGATCCGCGAGAGCTGCTCGGCGGAGTTGATCGCGCCGATGTCCGTGTTCTTGTCGAGCGGGTCGCCGAGGCGGAGCGTGGAGAGCCTGCGCTTCAGGGAGTCCAACAGCTCGTCCTGGATGGACTCTTGGACGAGCAGGCGGCTGCCCGCGCAGCAGACCTGGCCCTGGTTGAAGAAGATGCCGGTGACGATCCCCTCCACCGCCTGGTCGATGGCGGCGTCGTCGAAGACGATGTTCGCGCCCTTGCCGCCGAGTTCGAGGGTGACCTTCTTGCGGGTGCCCGCGACCGTCCGCGCGATCTCCTTGCCGACGGCCGTGGAGCCGGTGAAGGCGACCTTGTCGACGTCCGGGTGCGCGACGAGCGCGGCGCCCGCATCGCCGTATCCCGGAAGGATGTTGACGACACCCTTGGGGAGGCCGGCCTGGCGGCAGATGTCCGCGAAGAAGAGGGCGGAGAGGGGAGTCGTCTCCGCGGGCTTCAACACGACCGTGTTGCCGGTGGCGAGGGCCGGGGCGATCTTCCACGCCAGCATCAGGAGCGGGAAGTTCCAGGGGATGACCTGGCCCGCGACACCGAGCGGCCGCGAGTTCGCCCCGAAGCCGGCGTGCTCCAGCTTGTCCGCCCAGCCCGCGTAGTAGAAGAAGTGCGCGGCGACCAGGGGGAGGTCGGCGTCGCGGGTCTCCTTGATGGGCTTGCCGTTGTCCAGGGTTTCCAGGACGGCCAGTTCGCGGCTGCGCTCCTGGATGATCCGGGCGATGCGGAACAGGTACTTCGCGCGCTCGGAGCCGGGCAGCGCCGACCACTTCTCGAAGGCCTTGCGGGCGGCGTTCACCGCGCGGTCGACGTCCGCCTCGCCCGCCTGGGCGATCTCGGAGAGGACTTCCTCCGTGCTGGGGCTGACGGTCTTGAAGACCTTGCCGTCGGCCGCCTCGGTGAACTCGCCGTCGATGAACAGGCCGTAGGAAGGCGCGATGTCGACGACCGAGCGGGACTCGGGCGCCGGTGCGTACTCAAATGCGGATGCCATGTGGATCAGTCCACCGTCACGTAGTCGGGGCCGGAGTAGCGGCCGGTGGCCAGCTTCTGACGCTGCATCAGCAGGTCGTTCAGGAGCGAGGACGCGCCGAAGCGGAACCAGTGGTTGTCCAGCCAGTCCTCGCCCGCCGTCTCGTTGACGATGACCAGGAACTTGACGGCGTCCTTGGAGGTGCGGATACCGCCCGCGGGCTTCACGCCGACCTGGATGCCGGTCTGGGCGCGGAAGTCGCGGACCGCCTCCAGCATCAACAGGGTGTTCGCGGGTGTGGCGTTGACGGCGACCTTGCCCGTCGACGTCTTGATGAAGTCCGCGCCGGCCAGCATGCCGAGCCAGCTGGCGCGGCGGATGTTGTCGTACGTCGACAGCTCGCCGGTCTCGAAGATGACCTTCAGGCGGGCGGCGCCCGAGGCCTCCTTCACGGCGACGATCTCGTCGTACACCTTCATGTAGTTGCCCGCGAGGAACGCCCCGCGGTCGATGACCATGTCGATCTCGTCGGCGCCCGCGGCGACCGCGTCGCGCACGTCGGCGAGCTTCACGTCGAGTGCGGCACGGCCGGCCGGGAAGGCGGTGGCGACGGAGGCGACCTTCACGGAGGAACCGGCGACGGCCTCCTTCGCGGTGGCCACCATGTCGGGATAGACACAGACGGCCGCGGTCGAGGGGCTCGTGCGGTCGGTCGGGTCGGGGCGGACCGCCTTGGCGCCGAGCGCCCGGACCTTGCCGGGGGTGTCCGCGCCTTCCAGCGTCGTCAGGTCGACCATCGAGATGGCGAGGTCGATGGCGTACGCCTTCGCGGTGGTCTTGATGGAACGGGTCCCGAGCGAGGCGGCACGCGCCTCCAGGCCGACCGCGTCGACGCCGGGCAGCCCGTGGAGGAAACGGCGCAGCGTGCTGTCGGACGCGGTGACGTCGCCGAGAGCGTGTGCTGTGGGTGCAGTGGTGGGCATGGTCACCACCCGAGCATATCTACGCGCGTAGCAGCTGTACACCCCGGGCAAGTGGTCCCACCTGAGGGGCGCGGGGCTGTATCTATGTGCGGCTCCGCCGCGTGGGCGCGACCAGCCACAGCGCACCCGCAGTCGCGAACGCACACAGCCCCACCGGCGAGCAGCCGCACCCCTGAGGCACAATCGGCATCATGACGACCCCGCCCCCCGAGCTCAAAGACCGGATCTACCGCTCACCCGCGGGCCTCATCGGCGGTGTCCTGCTGCTGGCCATCGCCTGCTGGCTCGGCATCGACGCCCTGGTGTCCGGCCACGGCCGCACCCCGTGGCTCGCGCTCGCCGGCCTGATCCTCGTCGTCCCGGCGATCGCCGCGTTCACGCTCCGCCCGGCGGTGTACGCGGGCCCGGACCGGCTGCGCGTCCGCAACCCGTTCCGGGTCGTCGTGCTGCCGTGGGGCGAGATCGCCAGCCTGCGGTCCGGGTTCTCGAACGAGGTCGTCACGAAGGCGGGCGCCAAGTTCCAGCTGTGGTCCGTGCCGGTCTCGCTGCGGGCGCGCAAGAAGGCGGCACGCCGCGAGGCGAAGGCCGCGGCGGAGGCGGCGGGCGCGCAGCGCGGCGGCAGGTCCGGCGCGCTGGGCTTCGGCGGCGGGCTCGGCGGGTTCGGCGGCGGCATGGGTGCGGGCAGCGGCATGCGGGGCGGCGCCATGTCGGCCGGGCCCACGCGCGCGGAGTCCGACCAGATCATGACCGACCTGCGCGAACTGCTGGAGACCAGGGAGCAGGCGGAGTCGGCACAAGGCGAGGTCACCGTGCGCTGGGCGTACGAGGTGATCGCGCCGGTGGTCGCCGGTGCCGTACTCCTGGCGATCCTGCTGGCGACGGGCTGACGGGACGGGCGCCGCCCGCAGTCGCACCGCCGGCACTTGGATCACTCGTATTCACACCTCCCCACTCACACCTCTCTGGGATGTCATGACCACGAACGTCCGGGAGTCGTCGCCGCTACCCCTTTCCGCGATACCCGAGGGGTGCGTGGACTGGAACGGGGAGCACGCGCGCGCGTGGGCCGGTGCGGTGGTCCCACGGTGGGTGCCGGTCCGGCCGCGCCACTGGGCCGTCGAGCTGGCCGTCTGGTGCGCCGTGCCGGCCGCCTTCGGCCTGCTGGCGACGACCGATCTGCCCCCGGACCTGGTCGCACTGCTGCCGCTCCAGGTCGTCTGGTGGCTGTGGCGCCCCGAGGCCGTACGGTTCTCCGCCCCCGCCCTGATCGTGCTGGTGGCGATACACGGGACCGCGCTGCCGTGGCCGGTCCCGGTGTGCGCCGCCCTGCTGGTCCTGGCCTCCGTGACGGCCACCGAGCTACGGGCACGCGCGCGTGCCCGTAGCTCGGTGGCCGTCACGGAGGCCAGG
>NZ_JBXVPZ010000615.1:0-4796 GCF_057961495.1 Streptomyces sp. P5F9
GCCCCTACCCGTCCCATCCTCCAAGGGCTGCCGCCCCTTCGACCCCGCCTGGGGCTGCGCCCCAGACCCCCTTCGGCCTGAACGGCCTCGTCCTCAAACGCCGGACGGGCTGGATGTAGCCGGCCCGAGCTGAAAAGTTGACGCCGGACGGGCTGAATAACGCGAGCCCGCACTGCATGGTGGACGTGTCGTGCCTACAAGCCCGGCAGCACGTGCTCGAAGAACTCCCTGTCTTCGTCGAACGCCGGAGTCATCGTCAGGAACTCCGTCGGGGTCACCCAGCGGACCTCGGAGACCTCGCCCGGGTCCGGGACGATCGTGCCGTTGCCTGTTTCCGTGGCGGTCCACCAGTGGAGGCGGAACGTGCCGTCGGCCGTGTCGGACTGCCAGACCTTGGAGAGAGGGGAGACCATGAGGCCCACCTCCTCCCTGACCTCTCTGACCAGGGCCTCTTCCTGGGTTTCGCCTGGTTCGAGTTTGCCGCTCAGGGGTGCCCAGTAGCCGGCGCGGGCCGAGTCGGGGCCCCGGCGGATGACCAGGACCCGGTCCGCTCGTCGGAGGACGGCGACGATCGCCTCGCGCGGGGCCAAGCGGGCTCCTAGAGTTCGGGGCGGCCGGTGGCCACCGCGTAGAAGGCGACCGCGGCCGCGGCGCCCACGTTGAGGGAGTCGACGCCGTGGGCCATGGGGATGCGGACCCATTCGTCGGCCGCCACCAGGGCTTGCGTGGAGAGGCCGTCGCCCTCGGCACCCAGCATCAGGGCCACCCGGTCCATGCGGTGCGGGGCCGCCTCGTCCAGGCTCTTCGCCTTTTCGTCGGGGGTCAGCGCCAGGAGCGTGAAGCCCGCCTCGCGGACCGACTCCAGGCCCTTGGGCCAGCTGTCCAGGCGGGCGTAGGGGACGGAGAAGACCGCGCCCATCGAGACCTTCACGCTGCGGCGGTACAGCGGGTCCGCGCAGTCGGGAGACAACAGGACCGCGTCCATGCCCAGTGCCGCCGCCGAGCGGAAGATCGCGCCGATGTTGGTGTGGTCGTTGACCGACTCCATCACCACCACTCTGCGCGTGGTCTGGAGGAGTTCGTCCGCCGTGGGGAGGGGTTTGCGCTGCATGGAGGCCAGCGCGCCCCTGTGCACGTGGTAGCCCGTCACGCGCTCGGCCAGTTCCGGGCTCACCGCGTAGACGGGGGCCGGGAGTTCGTCGATGACGTCCCGCATGACGTCGACCCACTTCGCGGACAGCAGCATCGAACGCATCTCGTAGCCCGCGTCCTTGGCCCGTCTGATGACCTTCTCGCCCTCGGCGATGAACAGGCCCTCGGCCGGTTCACGCTTGCGGCGCAGCTCTACGTCGGTCAGGCCCGTGTAATCACGCAGGCGCGGGTCGTCGGGATCCTCAACGGTGATGAGATCGGCCACAGGGTGATACTGCCTTGTCCTGGGTGTGGTGCCAACGGCTGGGAACGGGTTGTGTTACCCGGGGTTACGCGAGTTCCTTCGGGCCTACGGTGACCACCGCGCCGATGACGATCACCGCGGGCGGTTTCACGTCCTCGGCGCGAGCCGTCTCGCCGACCGTCGCCAGGGTCGCGTCCACCCGGCGCTGGGCGGCGGTCGTGCCCTCCTGGATCAGGGCGACCGGGGTGTCCGCCGGCTTGCCGTGCGCGATCAGGGTTTCGGCGATCTTCCCGATCTTGTCCACGCCCATGAGGACGACGAGGGTGCCGGTCAGCTTCGCCAGCGACGGCCAGTCCACCAGGGAGCGCTCGTCGTCAGGGGCCACATGGCCGCTGACCACCGTGAACTCGTGTGCGACACCCCTGTGGGTGACCGGGATGCCCGCGGCGCCCGGTACCGAGATCGAGCTGGAGATGCCGGGCACGACCGTGCACGGGATGCCGGCCTCGGCGAGCGCCTGGACCTCCTCCATGCCACGGCCGTAGACGAAGGGGTCGCCGCCCTTCAGTCGTACGACCGACTTGCCCTGCCTGGCGTGTTCGATCAGGGCGTTGTTGATGGCCTCCTGGGCCATGTAGCGGCCGTACGGGATCTTCGCCGCGTCGATCACCTCGACGTGCGGGGGGAGTTCGGCGAGGAGGTCGCGGGGGCCGAGGCGGTCGGCGATGACGACGTCGGCCTCGGCGAGGAGGCGGCGGCCGCGGACCGTGATCAGGTCCGGGTCGCCGGGGCCGCCGCCGACGAGGGCGACGCCCGGGGTACGGGTGCGGTGGTGGGGGGCGACGAGGGTGCCGTCGCGCAGGCCCGCGACGACCGCGTCGCGGATCGCGGCGGTGTGGCGGGGGTCGCGGCCGCGGGCGTCCGTGGTGAGGACGGCGACCGTCACGCCCTCGCTGTGGCCCGTCGCCGGAGTCCATGCGGTGGCCTGGTCGGCGTCGTCGGAGCGGACGCACCAGACGCGGTTCGCCTCGGCTTCGGCGGACGCCCGGTTGTTCGCTTCCGGGTCCGTGGTGGCGATCAGGGCGTACCAGGCGTTCGCGAGGTCGCCTTCCGCGTACGGGCGGCGCTCCCAGGTGATCTCGCCCGCGTCCGCCATCGCCTCCACGGAGGGGGTGGCCTCGGGGGACACGAGGGTGATGGCCGCGCCCGCCGCGATCAGCGCGGGGAGGCGGCGCTGGGCGACCTGGCCGCCGCCGAGGACGACGACCCTGCGGCCGGTGAGACGGAGGCCTACGGGGTAGGCGGGGTTTTCGGCCATGAGGGTGCGGCTCCTCGGACGGGCGTGCGGTGGGCGCTACGGCTCTGGAGCGGCCCTGACGTGCGGATTTTAGAGTGCGTTCAGCGTACGGCGGAGGTGGGGCGGGCGCGACGGAGCGCGTGCCGACCCCACCCCCGGTCCGGGTCGGTCTACTTCTCGGTGACGCCGGCCGAGTCGAACGTCGCCACCTCGTGCATCGCCCGCGCCGTGCTCTGCACCAGCGGCAGGGCCAGCAGTGCGCCCGTGCCCTCACCGAGGCGGAGGTCCAGGTCGACCAAGGGGCGCAGGCCGAGCTTGTTCAGCGCCGCCACGTGACCGGGTTCCGCGCTGCGGTGGCCCGCGATGCAGGCCGCGAGGACCTCGGGGGCGATCGCGCGGGCGACCAGGGCGGCCGCGCCGGCGCTCACGCCGTCCAGGATCACCGGCGTACGCAGGGACGCGCCGCCGAGCAACAGGCCGACCATCGCCGCGTGTTCGAAGCCGCCGACCGCGGCGAGGACGCCGATGGGGTCGGCCGGGTCCGGCTGGTGCAGGTCGATCGCGCGGCGCACGACCTCCGTCTTGCGGGCGAGGGTCTCGTCGTTGATGCCGGTGCCCCGGCCCGTGACCTCGGCGGGGTCGGTGTCCGTGAAGACCGAGATCAGGGCGGCGGACGCGGTGGTGTTCGCGATGCCCATCTCACCGGTGAGCAGCGCCCTGTTGCCGGCTGCCACCAGGTCGCGGGCCGTCTCGATGCCCACCTCGATGGCCTGCTTGGCCTCCTCGCGGGTCATCGCCGGGCCGGTCGTCATGTCGGACGTACCGGCACGGATCTTGCGGGGCAACAGGCCGGGCGTGGCAGGGAGTTCGGACGCCACGCCGACATCCACGACGCACACCTCGGCACCCACCTGGCTCGCGAAGGCGTTGCAAACCGCCCCGCCGCCAAGGAAGTTGGCGACCATCTGGGCCGTGACCTCCTGCGGCCAGGGCGTGACGCCCTGCGCGTGCACACCGTGGTCGCCCGCGAAGATCGCGACAGCCGCGGGCTCCGGGATCGGCGGCGGGCACTGCCGGGAAAGCCCGGACAGCTGCGCGGAGATGATCTCCAGCATGCCGAGCGAGCCCGGCGGCTTCGTCATCCGCTTCTGCCGCTCCCACGCCTCGCCGAGCGCCTTCGCGTCCAGCGGGCGGATCCCGGCGACCGTCTCCGCGAGCAGATCGTGCGGGTCCTCGCCGGGCAGCGCACGGCGGCCGTACGTCTCCTCGTGCACGACCCACGACAGCGGGCGGCGCTTGGACCAGCCCGCCTGCATCAGCTCGGGCTCCTCCGGGAACTCGTCGACGTAGCCGACGCAGAGGTACGCGATGACCTCCAGGTGCTCCGGCAGGCCGAGCGCGCGGACCATCTCGCGCTCGTCGAAGAAGCTGACCCAGCCGACGCCGAGGCCCTCGGCGCGGGCGGCGAGCCAGAGGTTCTCGACGGCGAGCGCGGCGGAGTAGGGCGCCATCTGCGGCTGCGTGTGCCGGCCCAGGGTGTGGCGGCCGCCGCGGGTCGGGTCGGCGGTGACGACGATGTTCACCGGGGTGTCGAGGATCGCCTCGATCTTCAGTTCCTTGAACTGCTTCGCCCGGCCCTTCGGCAGCGACTTCGCGTACGCCTCGCGCTGGCTCTGCGCCAGTTCGTGCATGTTCCGGCGCGTGTCGGCGGAACGGATGACGACGAAGTCCCACGGCTGCGAGTGCCCGACGGACGGCGCCGTGTGCGCCGCCTCCAGCACCCGCAGCAGCACGTCGTGCGGGATCGGGTCACTGCGGAAGCCGTTCCGGATGTCCCGGCGCTCACGCATCACCTTCAGCACGGCCTCGCGCTCGGCGTCGTCGTAGGCGGGAGCGGCAGGACCGGTGGACTCTCGTACGTCTTCCACTACGGCCGTGCTCTCTTCTTCCTGATCAGCGGCCCGGGTGTCCAGGTCGTCCGCGTGCTGTACGAGGTCCGGGTCTGCCTCACGGGGGGCGGGGACGGTAGCGAAGGGTTCCTCTGTGACACCCGGTTGCTCCTCCGCGGGGAGGACGAGCGGGTGCGGCGGGGTCGGTGCGAGG
>NZ_JBXVPZ010000616.1:0-4766 GCF_057961495.1 Streptomyces sp. P5F9
CATATGTCCCGGTTCTGTCACCGGACGGCGTTCATGAAGAACGCAGGGAACCCGTGCGGGGCCGCGGCCCCTCTTTGTCCACGCATCGCAGCGGATCACGCATCACGTACATCACCACGAACCTGGAGCAGCCCGTGACAACGCCGGACATAGCAGCGCGGCGCGTACTGGGGGCCATCGCCGCCCTGGTGGTCGGCACCCTCACCCTCAGCGCGTGTGGTGGCAACGCCAGCGCGGACGCCAACACCGACAGCAAGGGCGGCAACAAAACGACCGCCAAGACGTCCACCGCGAAGATCACCATCTCCGCCAAGGACGGCTCGACGAACGCGTCCATCAACTCCACCGGCGTGCAGGTCAGCGACGGCACGCTGACCGACGTGAAGATGACGGTCGCCGGGTCGGGGCAGGCCGTGGACGGTGCGATATCCGCGAACGGAAGCTCCTGGAAGCCCAAGGAGCAGTTGGAGCGCGGGACCAAATACCAGATATCGGCCACCGCCAAGGACCCCAGCGGTAAGACCGCCGCCGCCAACTCCATCTTCACCACCGTCACTTCGAGCAACAGCTTCATCGGGACGTACACCCCGGACAACGGGACGACGGTCGGTGTCGGGATGCCGGTCTCGTTCGACTTCGACAAGGTGATCAGCGACAAGAAGGCCGTGCAGTCGCACATCACGGTGACGTCCAGCAGCGGGCAGCAGGTCGTGGGGCACTGGTTCGGCGCCCAGCGGCTCGACTTCCGGCCGCAGGACTACTGGAAGGCCGGTTCCAAGGTCACGATGAAGATCGACCTGGACGGCGTGCAGGGCGCGAACGGCGTCTACGGCGTGCAGAAGAAGACCGTGAGCTTCACCGTCGGCCGTTCGCAGGTGTCCACGGTCGATGTCAACACGCAGACCATGACGGTCGTACGGGACGGCCAGACCCTCAAGTCGCTGCCGATCTCCTCGGGCAGCCCCGAACACACCACGTACAACGGGCAGATGGTGATCTCCGAGAAGTTCACCCAGACCCGGATGAACAGCCAGACGGTCGGTCTGGGCGGGGAGTACGACATCCCGGACGTGCCGCACGCGATGCGCCTGACCTCGTCGGGGACGTTCATCCACGGCAACTACTGGTACAACAAGTCCAACCCGCCCTTCGGCCGGACGGGCACCAGCCACGGCTGTGTCGGGCTCGCGGACGTACAGGGCGCGCAGGGTGCGACGAACGCCGCGTGGTTCTACGACAACTCGCTCATCGGCGACGTCGTCATCGTGAAGAACTCCCCCGACAAGACGGTCGCCCCGGACAACGGGCTCAACGGCTGGAACATGGCGTGGAGCGAGTGGACCGCCGGAAGTGCCGCCTGACCGGCGGGTTTTGACGGAACTTCGGGCCGCGCGGGAACATCTCGCGCGGCCCGCGCGTTTTCCGGGCATACGTTTTCTCGGTTCACAGGAATGATGTCCGACCGAGGGGCTACGGTATGCACCCACAAGGTGACATGCAGCAACGCCGGGAGAAGCCTTGAGCGTTCCGTACGACACGGCAGCGTACGAACAACCCGAGTCGCCCGAGTCTCCGGAGGAGCACCTCGCGCGACTCCTCGGCCGTGCCCTGAACTCCTTCGAGTTGCCGGACGAGACGATACGGCGTCTCGACTGCGCGCTGGCGCACGACAGTTCGCTGCACTCCGCGCACCACAGCGCCGGCCTGCACCGGGAGACGTACCGGCACACCTGGCTGCTCCCCGACGGCTCCGCGCTCACCCTGTGGGAGCTCGTCCACAACACCGTGCTGGGCCGCGAGACGCAGCACGAGGTGTACGCCGACGAGGACGAGCTGCGCGTCGCGACCGCGCGTCTGCCGCTGCCGCCGGACACCCCGGACTTCGAACTGCCGGTGCTGGTGCAACTGTCGCCGATCCCGGAGCCCCGGCACACGTATCTGGCGGACGACTCGGCGGATCACGCGCGCCGTTTACTGCGCCGGGCGGAGAACGTGGACCGGCCGGACGAGGAGACGGCCGCGCTGCTGGAGACGGCGTTCGCGCACCAGATCACGCAGGCCTTCGGCCGCCCGTTCCGAGCGGGCCGCGCGGCGCTGTGCTTCTCGCTCTACGAGCACGCGTTCCTGCTGCAGGACGGCGCGGAGATCTCCCTGTGGGAGGTCGAGCACACGGCGACACCGGACGGCCGTCACATGTGCGAGGTGTACGTCAGCGAGGACGCGGCCCGCGACGCGATGGAGCGCCGGGCAGCGCAGGTTTCCTGAACGGCGAAGGCTTCAACGCCCGTCGCTGAGCTGTCGTACCAGACCCGCGAAAGCGTCCCGCTCCGCCGGGGTCAGTTCGACGGACTCCACGTGCGGAGCGGTGTGGCGCTGGTTCGGGAGGGCGTGGAGCGGGTGGGCCGCGTGCCACGTGGTGGGCTCCACGAGGGAGCGGCGCAGGACGCGCGTCAGGCCGAACACCCAGGCGACGGTCGCCAGGGCGAGAACGGCCACACCGGTCAGCTGGAGGATCGAGACGTGCTCAGGCATGCGTTCCAGTAGACACCACGGTCCGGGACCGTGGTCCCGGACCGTGACGTATCTCGCAGTTGCCGTGAACACCTCACCGCGGCCCAAAAGAGGCCCACCGAGGCCGGAAAGAGGCTAGGCGGCGACCGGCTGCTTCGTGTCCGCCGTAGGAGCGGATATGTCCTCCGGAGCTCCGGGGGACGCGCTGCCCGCAGGCGACTTGCGCATGCCCTTCAGTACGACGACCAGGGCCGCCGTGACGCACATGCCGACCGCGATGGCGATCAGGTAGAGGAACGCGTGCCCGATCAGCGGGACCACGAAGATGCCGCCGTGCGGGGCCCGCAGGGTCGCGCCGAACGCCATCGACAGGGAGCCGGTGATCGCGCCGCCCACCATCGCGGACGGGATGACCCGCAGCGGGTCGGCCGCCGCGAACGGGATCGCGCCCTCGGAGATGAAGGAGGCGCCCAGGACCCAGGCGGCCTTGCCGTTCTCGCGCTCGGTCTCGGTGAAGAGCTTGCCGCGCACGGTCGTCGCCAGGGCCATCGCCAGCGGCGGGACCATGCCGGCCGCCATGACCGCGGCCATGATCTTCATCGCGGAGTCGCTCGGGCTGGAGACCGCGATGCCCGCCGTGGCGAAGGTGTACGCGACCTTGTTGACCGGGCCGCCGAGGTCGAAGCACATCATCAGGCCGAGCAGGGCGCCCAGCAGGATCGCGTTCGAGCCGCTGAGGCCGTTCAGCCAGTCGGTCATGCCCTTCTGCGCCGAGGCGATCGGTTTCCCGATGACCACGAACATCAGGAACCCGACGATCGCCGTGGAGATCAGTGGGATCACCACCACCGGCATGATCCCGCGCACAGCCGCCGGGATCTTCACCTTCTGGATCGCCAGCACCACACCACCGGCGATCAGACCGGCGGCGAGACCGCCGAGGAAGCCCGCGTTGATGGTGGAGGCGATCATGCCGCCGACGAAGCCGGGCACCAGACCGGGCCGGTCCGCCATGCCGTAGGCGATGTAGCCGGCCAGCACCGGGACCAGGAAGCCGAAGGCGACGGCGCCGATCTGGAACATCAGCGCGGCCCAGCTGTCGGTCTGCGTCCACACGAAGTGCTGCATGACCGAGGGCGCCGACTTGATCTCGTAGCCGCCGATCGCGAAGCCGAGGGCGATCAGCAGACCGCCCGCCGCGACGAACGGGACCATGTAACTGACGCCGGACATCAGCCACTTGCGCAGCATCGAGCCGTAGCCCTCGCCCGCCTCACCACCGCGTTCGACCGGTGTCGGCGCGGATCCGCCGGTGACCTCGCCGCGCTCCGCCTTGCCGCGGACCTCGGTGATCAGTTCGGCGGGACGGTTGATGCCCGCCTTCACGCCGACGTCCACGGTCGGCTTGCCGGCGAAGCGCTCCTTCTCCCGTACGGGCACGTCGTGCGCGAAGATCACGGCGTCCGCCGCCGCGATCACCGCTGGGTCGAGCCGGGTGAAACCGGCCGAGCCCTGCGGCTCCACGACGAGTTCGACACCGGCGTCGCGGCCCGCGTTCTCCAGCGCCTCGGCCGCCATGTAGGTGTGCGCGATACCGGTCGGGCAGGAGGTGACGGCGACGATACGGAACGGCTGCTCGTCGGCGCCGGTGCCCGCGGCCGCCGTAGCAGCCGTGGAACCGTCGGCCGGCGAACTGCCCGCCGCGGCGCCGGCGGAGGCCGCCACCGGCGTCGCGGCGGAGTTTTCGGGGGTGCTCGGCGCGGGGGTCTCGTCGCCGCGGATCAGGGCCGCCGCGCTCTCCGCGTCGCCCACCGCGCGCAGGGCGGAGGTGAACTCGGCGTTCATGAGCTGGCGGGCCAGTGCGGAGAGGATCGTCAGGTGGGCGTCGTCGGCCCCGGCGGGCGCGGCGATCAGGAAGATCAGGTCGGCGGGGCCGTCGGGAGCGCCGAAGTCGACGCCCTCGGCGCTGCGCCCGAAGGCGAGCGACGGTTCGGTGACGTACTCGCTGCGGCAGTGCGGGATGCCGATGCCGCCGTCCAGGCCGGTCGGCATCTGCGCCTCGCGGGCCGCCACGTCGGCGAGGAAGCCGTCGAGGTCGGTGACCCGGCCCTGGGCGACCATGCGGTCGGCGAGGGCACGTGCCGCCGCCTCTTTGGTATCGGCGGACAGGTCGAGGTCGACCAGGTCCGCGGTGATCATCTCACTCATCGCGGGCTCCTTCGCACGCGTATCGCCCGGGGACTGCCGTGGGCGGG
>NZ_JBXVPZ010000617.1:0-4759 GCF_057961495.1 Streptomyces sp. P5F9
GGGCGGTGGCGATGGGGGCGGGGGCTCCTCGCAGGGCGCCGGCCATCTCGTACTCGGACTGGTCGTAGCCCATCGGCATGCCGGCGACGATCGTGATGACGGGGTCGTTGCCGAGGGTGATCGCGATGGGCAGGTCCTCGCCCAACTCCTCTGCCGCGTGCAGGTGTTCGGCCACGTCGTGCATGGGGACCGGCTGGAAGGCGAGGCGGTCGCGGCCGATGACCTCGATCCGGTACGTGCCGACGTTCTGCTTGCCGAAGTGGTCGGGGTCGCGCGGGTCGCGGGAGACCACGGCGGCCTTGTCGAGGTAGAAACCGCCGTCGCCGTCGTTGAGCCGGAACAGCGGGAGGACCTTGAACAGGTCGATGTCGGCGCCCTGTTGGGTGTTCTCCCGCCAGGGCGCGTCCTCGCGGCGCTCCGGTACGACCGGGAAGGCGTCCCAGCGGCGGGCGAACTCCTCGGCCTGCTCACGCACGGAGGTGTCCGGGGGCAGCCCGAGGGCGAGGGCGTGGTTGCGCCAGGAACCGTGGACGTTCATCGCGATACGGGCGTCCGTGAAGCCCTTGACGTTGTCGAAGCAGAGGGCCGGGGCGCCTTCGCCGATGCGTCCGGCCGCGTTGACGGCGGCCAAGTCCGTTTCGGGCAGGACCTGTTCGGTGATCCGCCCGCATCCTCCTGGACGCCAAGCGCCTCCTCGTCCACACCGACGCGACGGCGGCGGACGTCTCCCGCACGCTCGGCTTCGGCGAGCCGACCGACTTCGCGAAGTTCTTCCGCAAGCGGGAGAGTCGTACGCCGCTGGAGTTCCGGGCGGCGGCACGCGGGCAGAGATGAGTCACCCGAGCAACTGGAGGTGGGTATGCGGGAGTTCAAGCCGGGTGAGACCGCCGTACGGCGTGATGTGTTCCGGCGGAAGGTGTGGAGTGCCCATGCGTTACGGGTCGTCGAGGACACCGCCGAGGCGCTGGTTCTGGGGTGCCGGCCGGGCGCGGAGTCGTTGGCCCCGACGACCTGGATCGAATCGCTCCTCACCGGCGACGAACCCGCACGACTGCGCGCCCTGCCGAACCTGGCCGACGGCAACTGGCAGCTCGGCCACTGGACTTGGCGGGACACAGCCCATCTCCAATGGGTGCCGCCCGACAGATGGTTCAGCGTCAACGCGTTCTTCGAGGCCACGGGAGACGGCCGCCTCACGCACTGGTACGTCAACTTCCAGCATCCGATGCGCCGCACACCCATCGGCTTCGACACCTTCGACCTGCTGCTGGACCTTGTGGTCGCGCCCGACCTGTCGCGGTGGGACTGGAAGGACGAGGACGAGTACGCCCAGGGCCGCCGGCTGGGGGTGGTGAGCGAGGCCGATCACCGGGCGGTGGAGAAGGCTCGCGAGGAGACGGTCGCGATGATCGAGGGGGGTGTCGGGCCGTTCGCCGCGGAACGGGGATTGGGGAAGTGGCTCTACGAACCCCACTGGCCCGACCCTCAACTGCCCATCGGCGTACTGGACTTGGACTAGTGGGTACCGTCGGGTTCTCCTGACGGGCCGATACGCACCGGCAGTTCGCTCAGGCCCCGCAGCAGCGTGCTCGTTCGCCATGTCAGTGTCGCGGGGTCGGTGTCGAGGGCGAGGTCCGGGCAGTGGTGCAGGAGGAGGCGTACGGCGATGGCGGCTTCGGTGCGGGCCAGGGGTGCTCCCAGGCAGTGGTGGAGGCCGTGGCCGAAGGCAAGGTGTCCGGGCCCTCGGCGCCGCAGGTGGAAGCGGTCGGGTTCCGGGAAGTGGAGGGGATCACGGGAGGCCGCGGCCAGGGAGATCTGCACCGCGTCCCCGGCCGGGATGCGGGTGCCGGCGAGGTCCAGGGACTCGGCCGCGAAACGGAAGGCGGTGGCGTGCACGGGCGAGTAGTGGCGCAGCGCCTCCTCCACGGCGGCACCGGCCAAGTCCGGTTCGGAACGCAGCAGTTCAAGCTGATCGGGGTGGGTGAGCAGGGCATGGACGGTCGCCGAGATCAGATTGACGGTCGTCTCGTGCCCGGCGACGAGCAGGAGGAAGGCCATCCCGAGGAGTTCCTCGGAGGTGAGGGCCGACTCGGCGGCGGGTTCACGGGCCGCGGCGACCAGATCACCGAGCAGGTCGGCCTCGCGTGTGCCGCGCTTCTGGTGGATCAACTCGGCCAGGTAACCGCTCAGAGCGGCGGCGGCCGAGGCACCCGACTCGGGCGAGGCGGGCATGACGAGCTCGTTCGACCAGGCGTGGAACACCGTGCGGTCAGTGACGGGCACCCCGAACAGATCGCTGATCACCGTGACGGGCAGCGGCAGGGCGTACCCGCTCACCAGGTCCGCCGTCCCCCGTGCCGGCAGCTCGGCGAGCAGATCGACGGCGATCTCCACGATGCGCGGCCGGAGGGCGGCTGTCCGCGCGGGTGTGAAGTGACCCGCGACCAGCCGTCGTAGACGCGTGTGGTCCGGCGGATCGGTCTGCAGCATGTTCCTGCCGAGGGCGTGGCCGCCGTCGTCCTGCCAGGTCGAGGAGTGCCGGATGTCGTTGCGCAGGCGCGGGTCGGTGAGCGCGGCGCGGGCCGCGTCCCGGGTGACGACCAGCCAGGCCTCCCCGCTGCCTGGCACCAGAACCCGGTGCACGGGCCCGCGCTCACGCAGGGCCGCGTACACGAGGTGAGGATCGGCGGTCAGGTCGAGGCCGTCGGGGGTCAGGTCCTGCAACGTGGGTGCCGTCACGGCACTCCTTTCGATGGTCACCGGGGATGTGCGGGTCGTGATCGGTCGGTACGGCACGCGCCATAGCCCGCGCGACGATCGACCCGCCGGAACACAGGGCGTTGCCGTCACCCGCTGTCGCGCCCTACGGCGTGCACCGCGTGAGCGAGGTCCGTCGCGTGGGCGTGGCCGGCTCGGGCCGCTGCCGGGCGGCGGAGGTCAAGGCGCGGCCCATCGCGTGTGGGGCCGCGCGATCGGGAGTCAGGCACGGCACTCCTTTCGTTGGCTACGGGGCACTCAGGGTCGGACGGTCACGCGCCGCCGCGCCACACGGCGTGCAGCGCGTGCGCGAGGGCCGTCGCCTGCGCGTACCGGGCCGGACGGCCACCGGGCCACGGGCGTCGGCGGTCACATCGCGGCCCACCGCATGCCCGGCCCCGCGATCGGAGGTCCGGCACAGCACTCCCCTTCGATCGATACGGGGGCCGCTCAGGGCCGGGCCGGTCACACACCGCCGCGCCATACGGCATGCACCGCGTGCGCGAGGGCCGTCGCCTGGGCATAGCCGGCCTGTGCGGCCGCCGGACGGCGGGCGTCGGCGGTCAGGTCGCGGCCCATTGCGCGTCGGGCCGCGCGATCGGGGGTCAGGAGGGTGATCTCGGCTCCCTGGGCGGCGAGTTGGGCCGCCTGCTGTTGGGCGCTGGGGTGTGGGCCGACCGCCGTGGGGATCGGTGCGACGGCCAGGATGTGAGGATGGTCGGCGGCCAGGTGGAGGTTGGCGGTCGTGCGGCTGCCGCCGTCGATCCAGCGGCGGCCCGTGGCTGTGACGGGCGGTGAGACGAGGGGGACGGCGCAGCTCGCGGCGACCGCTTCGAGGAGGGGGACCTTCGAGTCGGCGTCGAACGTCTCCAGGGCCCCGGTCGTGGCGTCGACGGCTGTGATGCGCAGGGCGCGGTCGGGCCAGTCCCGTGCGCCGCGCAGCAACGTGCCGACCGCGTCGAGGAGTTCGGACTCGGGTCCGGTGCGGGCGGCGAGGGCGGCACGGCCGAGCCGTTGTACGGAGCGCTGCGGATCGCGGGATCCCAGCGCCGCCCACAGGAAGCGCATCGTCTGGGCCATGCTGACCCGCAGCTCCACCTTGTCGGCGCGGGTCACTTGCCGTTCGTACGACTCCTGCGGTGTCTCACCGGCAGCGAGCCGGGCGCCGAAGATCGCGCCCGCGGAGGTGCCGATGATCACGTCGGCTCGGTCGAGGTCGACACCGGCCTCCGCGAGACCCGCGAGCACCCCGGTCATCCACGCCCCGCCGACAGGCCCACCACCACCCAGGACAAGTGCCGTGCCATGTATGACGCCACCCCCTCGTCGCCAAAGTGGGGACTGCTCCCCACTTGATGGATCGACGATAGCATCACTACCGGGGAGCACTCCCCACCAGCTCGGAGGACGATGATGACGGGCCCGAACGACGCGACGGCACCTGCGCGACGCCGCGATGCGCAACGCAATCGGGAGCTGCTGATCGAGGCCGCCCACGCCGTCTTCACCGAGCAGGGGCTGCACGCACCGATCGACGTGATCGCCCGCCGCGCGGGCATCGGCAACGCGACGCTGTACCGGCACTTCCCCACTCGTGCCGCGTTGGTGGACGCGGTGTTCCGCGACCTGCTCACGGACACGATGACCGTGGGCGAGCAGGCGCGCGTCGCCGAGGACGCGCGGGCCGGGCTGACCGGTTACCTGGAGACCGTCTTCACGGGTCTGGCCGCCGACCGCGGCACCAACGACCTGATGACCACCCATCTCGACGGCGTCGAATCGCTCCAGGCAGTGCACGCCCACAACCGGCACACCGTGGAACTGCTGCTGTGCCGGGGCCGCGACCAGGGCACGGTCCGTGAGGATGTCACCCCGGAGGACGTCCTGTTCGCCCTCGCCGCCCTGGGCCGCACCGTCCCGTCCCTCACGGCGGCCGCCGGCCCCGACGCCTGGCGCCGCCCCCTCGCACTCCTTCTCGACGGCCTGCGCGCCGGCCCCGCGA
>NZ_JBXVPZ010000618.1:0-4753 GCF_057961495.1 Streptomyces sp. P5F9
TACTGAGGGACTGCCGGAAGGGGCGGCAGTTAACAGGGAGCGGGGGTGAGCGGTCGTAGTGACCATGGGCGCACTCATGTCACCGGCTCCGTCAGGACGCGGTCCATCGGGACGTCCGCCGTGACCGTCACCGCGGCCGGGTCCAGGTCGGCCGGGGTGGGCATCACGCTGCCGGGGAGCTGGACGGCGGCCGCGCCGTGGGCGACCGCCGAGGCCAGGGCCTCCGGGCCGTGGCCGCCGGCGATCAGGAAACCGGCCAGCGAGGAGTCCCCCGCACCGACATTGCTGCGTACGACGTCGACGCGCGCGCTGCCGTACCAGGCGCCGGAGCCGTCCACGAGCAGCTGCCCGTCCGCGCCGAGGCTGGCGAGGACGGCACCCGCGCCCAACTCCCGTAGTTCTTCGGCCGCTTTGACCGCGTCGCCGACGGTGGCGAGGGGGCGGGAGACGGCCTCCGCGAGTTCCTCGGCGTTGGGCTTCACCACGTCCGGGCGTTCGCGCAGGGCCTCGATGAGCGCGGGGCCGGAGGTGTCGAGGGCGATACGGACGCCGACGGCGTGCGCGCGGGCGACCAACTCGGCGTACCAGGACGGCGCGAGGCCGCGCGGGAGACTGCCGCAGCAGGCGATCCAGTCGGCGCCACTCGACTGCCGGCGAACCGTCTCCAGGAGCAACTCCTGTTCGGCGGCGGTCAGTTCGGGGCCGGGGGCGTTGATCTTCGTGAGGACACCGTCCGCCTCGGCGAGGGCGATGTTCGACCGGGTGGCCCCGGCGACCGGGACCGGCGCGACCTCGATCCCCTGCGCGTCGAGCAGGTCCGCGACCAGCGCGCCCGGAGCTCCGCCCAGCGGCAGGACGGCTACCGTACGGCGGCCCGCCGCGGCGACCGCGCGGGAGACGTTGACGCCCTTGCCGCCCGGGTCCATGCGCTCGCCGGTGGCCCGTATGACCTCGCCGCGGTCCAGCGAGGGGACCTCGTAGGTACGGTCGAGGGACGGGTTCGGGGTGACCGTGAGGATCATGCGCGCACTACTTCCATGCCGCCGCGCTCCATGGCGGTGGCGTCTTCTGGGCTCAGCCCGCTGTCGGTGATCAGCAGGTCCACGTCGCTCAGGGCGCCGAAGCGGGCGAAGTGCTCCTGGCCGTGCTTGGCGGAGTCGGCGAGCAGCACCACGCGGCGGGCGGCGGTCATCGCCGCGCGCTTGACGGCGGCCTCGGCGAGGTCGGGGGTGGTCAGCCCGTGCCCGGCGGAGAAGCCGTTGGCCGCGACGAACACGACGTCGGCCCGGATCTCGCCGTACGCCCGCAGCGCCCAGGCGTCCACGGCGGCGCGCGTACGGTGCCGCACGCGTCCCCCGACGAGGTGGAGCTGCATGCCCGGGTGGTCCGCGAGGCGGGCCGCGATGGGCAGGGAGTGCGTGACGACGGTGAGCTCGGCCTCCAGCGGGATGATGCCCGCGAGGCGGGCGATCGTCGTACCGGCGTCGAGGATCACCGTGCCCTGCATCGGCAGCTCGGCGAGGGCCGCCTTGGCGATCCGGTCCTTCTCGTCGGCCGCCGTCGACTCGCGCTCGGCGAGATCCGGCTCGAAGTCCAGCCGCCCGGCGGGTATGGCACCGCCGTGCACCCGGCGGACGAGTCCCGCGCGGTCGAGGGCCTTCAGGTCCCGGCGGATCGTCTCCGCCGTGACCTGGAACTCCTCGGCCAGCGACACCACGTCCACCCGGCCGCCGTCACGGGCCAGCCGGAGGATCTCCTGCTGCCGCTCCGGTGCGTACATGTCCGTTCGCCTCCGACCTTTGCCCGAACTTGTGGTTTCGCTCGGAGGCTACGCCCGGATTTCCGGAAAGTAAACAGGTTCGGGCACGAGGTGGACATGAACGGGCAGAGGGATCTTTTGGGGGGACGCCTTGCCTGTCATTTTCGGGGAGTGGCTGCGGTGCGCGGTCAGACGTGGCGTCAGCCGTGCAGCAGGTCCTTGATCCGCTGCTCGGCCGCGAGGATGGCGTGCTCCAGTTCGTCGCGGGCGGCCTCCTGGCGCATCGCCTTGACGAGCAGGGCGCGGTGTTCCACGACACTGACGCCTACGGCCGCCGGGCCCGGCTCGGGGAGATCGGTGGCGACGTATTTGGTGACGTGCTCGACGACCTTCGTGAGCTCGGGGCGGATGGCCTCCATGTGGTCGGCGATCCCCCTGATCATGGTGCCGATCTGGGAGATCTCCTCGAAGCCCTCGGCCCGGCAGGGCTTCTGGGCCAGGCGGCACTGGGCCTTGTAGAGGTCGGCGAGCCACGCGGAGGGCTTGTCGTACTCGGTGTTCGTCTCGTCCTTGCGGCGCATCTTCCGCGTCCAGGCGAAGACCTGCCTGTGGTGCCGGTACGTCAGGGCCCCGAGCATGGCGGTGGCGGTGGGCACCAGGAAGGTGCTGGTCATCATGCGGTGATCCGTTCGGGGATGGAGCGCGAGCGGGGAGGGGAACGGTGTGGCGGGACGGGGGTCCGACGGACCGGGCGGCGTCAGATCCCGGCGTCGAGGTGACGCAGCGCGTCGACGTCGTGCACGACGAACTGGCGGTACCGGGCTTCGATGACCCCCGAGTAGCGCAGGGTCCGGAGCGCGTTCTCCGTGGTGGAGACGGCGAGTTGAAGAGCGGCCGCGATGTCCTTCTGGCCCGGGCCGGTGATGGTGACGGAGCCCGTCCGGGGGTCGCGGGAGCCCACCGTGTCGGCGAGATGCGCCAGGAGTCCGCCGGTGCGCTCCAGGGGCGGCAGGGTGGTGAGGGTGTAGACGAGTTCGTCGCTGCGGTTGCGGTCCTCAAGACTGCGCAGAAGCGCGATCTTGGCGTCGGTCCTGCGGTTCAGCAGGATGTTGAAGCGGTGCGCGCGGCAGGGGATGACCACGGTCCTGGTCAGGCACCTGGTGCGGACGGCGGAGTCGAGCGTGATGAGCTTGGCCTCGCCGACCAGTTGGCCGCCGCCCCTGAACCGTGTGACGGTGGGGGCGCCGGCCCAGTCGCCGAGCGGGAAGCGGTCCTGTCGTACGACACCGTCCCAGATCATGTACACGTTCCGGTCGTCCGGACCCAGCGGCAGGTGCTCGTCCTGGCCGAAACTGCGGCCCCGCAGGTCGTCCTGGAGCAGAAAGCGCCAGTCCTCGGCCGACAGACGCCACAGGAAGCTTCCCTCGGGCTTTTTCTCGTGGCCCAGGAGAAGGTCGGTCGGCCGGTTGGCGGGGGCTGTCGAGGGCACGCTCACTCCCCCGTGCCGACGGCCGTGATGGCGCGTGTACCGGCGTACGCGCCCTGAAGTGCACGAAGGTGACGGTGTGTCACGGGTAGGGGGCCGCGGAGGTCGCGGCACGACGGCGGGAATACGCCGTCGTCGTTGACGGTACGCATCGAGTCCGATCCTCGTAGTGTCTGCGCGTGGGAGCCCCGCTGGTCAGCGAGGCTCCGGGTGGTGGGTCCGGAACATTCCGGGAGGTGCGGCACCGCCCGGCTGGTGTGGGCCCGGCGGGTTGAAGCGGTGGGAAACAGTGACGCGGGATAGACGGTACCCCTCGCCAGGAGTGAAGAGCCAGTCGTGTTTTCGATGACGCCCGCGGGGAATGTGGATCTTGCCAGGAACCCCTGACCGTGGGGATTTATTACAGAAGATCACGGGCAATTCGAAGGGGAAGGATATTACCCTTCACCGAATTACCGATCGCATCCACCTCGGTTATCGGCACCCTTTCCGGGGGCGCGAGAAGGCTCTTCACAGGTGGCCGACATATGACACCCGCGCAAACCGGCGGCAAAAACAGGAGGCCCCGGGGCACCACCCCCAGGACCTCCCGAAATGGTCCGGACCCACCAAGGATCAGACCGGTGCCCAGTAAACACCACGGACGCCGTTTGGGTCACTCCCCGGCCGGCAACTTCGAGCCCCCGGCGGCGGATGACCGGGCGAAAACCCCTCCCGCGGGGAATGTCACCGACAGCACACCTCCCCGCACACGCCGTCGGAACACCCCGACCGGCCGCGCTTTTTGCCCCTTTTTTCCGCGCGAGAGCAAGACCCTCCCGCCCCGCGCGGGGACATGACAGCGTTATCAAATGATTGCCATCGATCAAGAGTAAACAGATTCGGCCACCCCGAGCCCGCCAGGCCGACAGCCTCACCAAACAGAGGCACGCCCCGCAAAACATGTGGAGCACGCCACTCCGACCCGCTCGATTAACCGATCACCGCCGCAGCGATTTCTTTTCGAGGGGCAATCCGAGCCGACAGAAAATGCGGCGATCCCAGCGGACGGGCGGAATCCTGAACGGAAATCAACGGTTCGCCGCCGCACATCGTAAAGGTCGACAAACGAATAAGACCACCACACCCGACTCCGCGCCGACACCTCCGGCACGCGCCCCCGGCCCGCCCGTCACACCAACAACTCACACCCTGTCAGTTTTCTTGCGACGCAGGTCAGTTGAGCGCACGAGACACCCGAAGTCGGCGTGTTCCCCACAGAACCGATCATTCAGGTACGTAGTGCGGCGATCACCCCGGAGTGCGCCGTCGAACCGCCCCGCGTACGCCTCCCCCTGCGCACCGGCGTACGCCATCATCCGGCGTTTCGCGTCGAGCGCCCCGCCCCCGTACTACCTCGGGGCGGGGCGCTGTCGTACGACATCTCGTGTGGCGGTGGGCGGCGTCAACTCCCGCTCGACACAGCCGACTTGTCTGCAAGCGTCGGCATCTCCGCGGCCGCCCCGTTC
>NZ_JBXVPZ010000619.1:0-4752 GCF_057961495.1 Streptomyces sp. P5F9
GGCATCCAAGTCGCCCTCCCGCCCCGCGACTTCGGCCAAGCCGTCCGGCGCCGCGACGACCCCGGGCGCGACCCACTCCTCCTCCGGTACGGCCACCAGCGGCGCCCCCAGCCAGACCCAGGGCACCGCGGGCCGCACCCAGCCCCAGCAGTCCTCCCCGGTCGGCCAGGCCCCCAGCACCACCTCCGGACCCACGTCCAGCGGCGGCACCAGCGGCGGCACCGGCTCCAACGGCGGCTCCAGCACCGGGGGTTCATCCTCCTCCGGCCAGCCGGGCCTGGTGGGCGGCCTGTTGGGGTAGCTGGGCCGGTGGGCGGCTTGTTGACACAGTCGCCCACCGGCTGACCTCCGAGGAGCAGGAAGTGGGCCCGCACTTGTCCAGTGCGGGCCCACTGTTGTGCCTTTGTCTTTTAGGGGCGCGGGGCTGTGACATGAGCGGCTCCGCCGCGGGGCGCGACCAGCCACAGCGGACCGGCACTCGAAACACAACCTGACTGGCCGTCAACGCCCGAGCGCAGCAAGCTCCTTGGCGGCTTCCCTGAGGTCCTTCGCGGTATCGATGGCCCGCCAGTAAGCCCCCTGAGGAATAGGGAACCCAGCCAACCGCCGCTCACGAGCAAGGTGAGGGAAAGTCGTCCGCTCGTGATCCCCCCGCTCCGGCAACAACCCCGCGAACTCGGGCGAGAACACGTACACCCCCGCATTGATCGCGTACTGCGTCGGCGGCGACTCGATGAAGTCCGTGACACGCCCGAAGCCGTCAGTCTGCACGGCCCCCCACGGGATCCGCGGCCGAGCCAGCGCGATCGTGGCGACGGCGTCGCGCTCGGTGTGGAAGTCGGCCATGTCGCGCAGCGAGAAGCGGGTCCAGATGTCGCCGTTGGTGGCGTACCAGGCGCTGTCGGGCCGGGGCAGGTGCGCGGCGGCGTACTTGAGGCCGCCGCCGCGGCCCAGGGGCTCCGTCTCGACGACCGTGGTCACGTCGACCGGCAGGTCGGCCGACTTCAGCCAGTCCTGCAGCACCTCGGCGAGATGCCCGCAGCTGACCACCACGTCGGTCACGCCCTCCTCGGCGAGCCAGACGAGCTGGTGGCCGATGATCGGCGTCCCCGTGCCGGGGATCTCGACCATCGGCTTGGGCCGGTCGTCGGTGTACGGGCGCAGCCGGGATCCCTGGCCACCGGCCAGGATCACGGCTTGGGTGGGGCGCGACGCGGCGTTCGGATCGGTCATGACCCGAACTGTACGTGGCGGCCCCACCGTATCTTTCGGCTGCAACCGTTCCTTAATCAGCCGTTACCGACCTCCTACTCCGGGCACCGGCTCCGGTCAGCTGTGCGCGGCCATGACCCCGGAGGCGAACGAGGTGTCGCACACGGGGCGGGCGTAGGACTGGGCGCGTGCGGCGCCGTAGATACGGACCGCGGCGCGGCCCAGTGCGCGGGCGATGGAGGTGCAGTGCGTGGCGAGCGACGGGTGGCCGTTCACCGCCTCCTGGAGGTGCGTCAGGACGACGCCGGGGTTCTTGTCCTGGAGCTCGGTCATGAGCTGGTCGCGCAGGATGTCCTGCGGGGCGCGTGCGGCGGCCCGCGAGGAGGCTCCGGCCGCCGTGATGTCCGTCGCGGTGAGCATCGAGCTGGAGGGGCTCCCCGACCAGTTGACCCGGGTGACCGCGAGGGTCCCGGAGAGCACCATGACGACGGGCAGGACGAGGGCGAGCGTGCGGCCGACCCGGCGGGCGGGGCCCCGGCCGCGTCGCGGCTGTTGGTTATTGGAGTGCTTCACGCGTGTGAGGGTAGCGTCCGGTAATGATTTGGCGACATTTAGTCACCAATTCGGGGGATGGATTGGTGCCTCGGATTGGGTAAGGCGTTGACGAACGCTGCTCGAAATGACCGCTCTGCCGGGGTATTTGTCGACACGGTCGGGGGCTGCGCGCAACAGGAAGGGCCCCGCGGCTGTCCGCGGGGCCCTTCCTGGGAACGTTTGATCAGCCGGTGAGAACCGATCAGCCGGGAGAACCGATCAGTCGGTGAGTCGCTCGCCCGTGGAGGTCGAGAACACGTGGATCTCGCCCGGACGGGGGACCACGTGGAGCGTGGAGCCCTTCTCCGGCACCGAGCGGCCGCTGACGCGGACGACCAGGTCCTTGAGGTTGTCGTCGACCTTGGCGCTGCCGTAGACGTAACCGTCGGCGCCCAGTTCCTCGACGACGTTCACGGAGACGGCGAGACCGGCCGGGGCGTCCTCGGAGTCCTTCGTGAGGGACTTCGCGGCCTCGCCGTTGTGCTCGTCGATGTCGAAGTGCTCGGGGCGGACGCCGACGGTGACCGTGCGGTCACCCTTGTCGGTGGCGGCCTTGAGCGCGTCGCGGTTGACCGGGACGACCGAGTTGCCGAACTTCACGCCGCCGTCGGTGATCGGGACCTCGATCAGGTTCATGGCGGGGGAGCCGATGAAGCCGGCCACGAAGAGGTTCTTGGGACGGTCGTACATGTTGCGCGGCGAGTCGACCTGCTGGAGCAGACCGTCCTTCAGTACGGCCACCCGGTCGCCCATCGTCATGGCCTCGACCTGGTCGTGGGTGACGTAGACGGTGGTGATGCCGAGGCGGCGCTGCAGCGAGGCGATCTGCGTACGGGTCGAGACACGGAGCTTGGCGTCGAGGTTCGACAGCGGCTCGTCCATGAGGAAGACCTGGGGCTCACGCACGATGGCGCGGCCCATCGCGACACGCTGGCGCTGACCGCCGGAGAGGGCCTTCGGCTTGCGGCCGAGGTAGTCCGTGAGGTCGAGGATCTTCGCCGCGTCCTCCACCTTCTGGCGGATCTCGGCCTTGTTGACGCCGGCGATCTTGAGCGCGAAGCCCATGTTGTCGGCGACCGTCATGTGCGGGTACAGCGCGTAGTTCTGGAACACCATGGCGATGTCCCGGTCCTTCGGCGGCAGGTGCGTGACGTCGCGGTCACCGATGCGGATGGCACCGGCGTTGACGTCCTCAAGCCCCGCGAGCATCCGGAGCGAGGTGGACTTGCCACAGCCGGACGGACCGACCAGAACGAGGAACTCCCCGTCCTCGATCTCGATCTCCAGTCCGTCTACGGCGGGCTTCTCGGAACCCGGGTAGATCCGGGTCGCCTTGTCGAACGAAACAGTGGCCATGGTGAAGGGCCCCCTTCTACCGGCAGGAACGTGCCGGACGATCCGTTGTAGGAAGGTGGTGGTGTAGTCCACGCGAGTGAACTGGGTCAGGACGGTACCTGGCGTTTGCCTGGTCTGTCAGTACCTGGACCCATGTGAACTTCGAGGAAATTTTCGACAGGGTGCCACGGGGACCTGGGTACACTGCACGGGCACGTGATCGCGCGCGTCCCGGGCACGCGGGTTCGGGTATGTCCCGTCCATGTCCCGTCGGGTAGGCACGCATCGCACAGGCCTCCTTAGCTCAGTTGGCCAGAGCAACGCACTTGTAATGCGTAGGTCGTCGGTTCGAATCCGACAGGGGGCTCCAAGGTACAACACCCCAGGTCAGGCCTCTGACCTGGGGTTTCTTGTTTCTGGTGACCTTGAAATCGACTCAGATTGGGCATGTGCGGTCTATGCATCGTAATGCGTAGGTCGGAGGTGTGGTTTCTGTGGCCGTATGGACATTCTGATCCTCTGACCTGGTCTTTTGTGTGTTCGGGAAGCGTGGATCCGGGTCGTGCAAGGTGGCCCGGTGGGCAACCGGTGGACAGCCATGCATGACAGTCCGTCAGGCAGCTCTCGCGGCTCGTGGGGCGAGAGATGAAATGGCCCAGTCTCCAAGGGGACGCTCGGCGGCGTCGGGACTGTCCGGTCCACACAAGCCTCGCGTCCAGTTTGGCTCTTGGTGACGATCACGAGCACACGCAACCGCCGATCGGGACAGGAGCATCGAGGGAGCGGCCCACGGGCCGCGCTTCCTGACGTTGCGCCAAGTCGCCAGGTGCGCGGTCGCCGGTTCGATGTAGTGAAGTCGCCGAACGGTGCAGCGTCGGAACGGACCTGGATGCTGCGCCCACCTCAGGTCGCCCGCCCGTGAGGTGGGCAACTTCCTGGCCTTGGGGGAAGCCGCCGAGTGGCCTGCCGAAGGTCCGCAGGAGTGCAGCTTCGCGCTCGCGGAAAGGCGACGATGGCTGATGTGTATCCACGTGGCCGGCTCGGCCCCCTCCCGGCAGGCAGACCTCTATCGGGCCCGACATCAAGATCGCCAACCTGCGCGGTGCTGAAAGCGATCTCCTCCGTCAATCGCATTGGGGTGATGTCGGCGACAGGTGAATCAGGCTCAGCTGCCGCCAACAGGTGGTCCATGACCCGTCGTTCAATCGAGCTGACCGTCCTCTGGGTACCGCGGCACTACGCCACTTCGTGTGGACGACCTGCCCACTCGAATCCCTGACAAAGTGCTCCACGAGCGCTTCACGAGTTCTTCAAGGTGCGTCAAATCTTGGCAATGCAGGATCGGGTGGGCGTGGCCGTCGCTGTCTGGTTCTCACCTTGGGGTCGGGCGCCAATGTCCGTGTTTGCAGTAGGTCCGAAGTGTCATGGACGCTTCGAAACTACTCTAGATCGGTCTCGTGTCGACTGTGGCTGAAGTTCCTCGATGAGCTCGTTCGACCTCCTGCGGCCTGGGCGTTTCTTCCTTGACGCGTGCAAGTAAGGCGAAGTTAAGGTTCCTTAACTTTTGAGATTCATGTGACTCCGGGGTGGGGACTCTGTGAGGTCGGGGAG
>NZ_JBXVPZ010000620.1:0-4744 GCF_057961495.1 Streptomyces sp. P5F9
CCCTTCTCGCCCACCCTTCTCACCTGCCGCGATGGAGTTGCCATGACGACCGACCCCAAGCCGTCACCGCAGATCGACACCGGCAAGGCACACCCCGCGCGGGTCTACGACTGGCTGCTGGGCGGCAAGGACAACTACCCGGTCGACGAGGCCGTGGGAGAGAAGCTGCCGCCCGAGGCGAAGGACGCGGCGCGGCAGAACCGCGAGTTCATGCACCGCGCGGCGACCTGGCTCGCCGGCCAGGGCATCGACCAGTTCCTGGACATCGGCACGGGCATCCCGACCGAGCCCAACCTGCACCAGATCGTCCAGCGGACCGTGCCGACGGCGAAGGTCGTCTACACCGACTACGACCCGATCGTCCTGCGTCACGCCGAGGCCCTGCTGATCAGTCACCCCGACGGGGTCACGGACTACATCCAGGCCGACGTGCGCGAGCCCGAGCTCATCGTCGAACACGCCCGCCACGTCCTGGACTTCACCCGCCCGATCGCCCTCTCGCTGATCGCGCTGATGCACTTCATCCCGGACGAGCAGGACGCCCACGGCATCGTCCGCAACCTCGTCGCGACCCTGCCGTCCGGCAGCTACCTGGTCCTGTCCCACGCCGCGTCCGACCTGTACCCCGAACTCGCCGCCCAGGTCACCGCCGAGTACGCCAAGGGCGGCATCAAGCTCGGCTTCCGCACCCGCCCCGAGGTGGCCCGCTTCTTCGACGACCTCGAACTGGTGCCGCCCGGCCTGGTGACGGCGACGGAGTGGAATCCGCCGGCGCCGGAGGAGGCTCCGGAAGGCAGCGGGATCTACGCGGCGGTGGCGCGGGTCCGCTAGGGCCTGTCCGGCGGATCAGGTCGCAGGAGACCGACGGTATCTGATCAGCGCCGGTGAGCGGGGCCTGGTGCGTGCAGCTGCAAGGCGGAGGAGGGCGGCAACGCGGAGCGTTGGCAACCGACGACAACGCCGCAGATGTGCGTGCCAGGCCCCGCGTCTGCGGCATGATCCGCCGGACAGGCCCTAGCGGCGGCCCGTGTCCTGGGCGTCCACCGGAGGCTGGTCCGGCCACGCGAACGCGTAGCGCGGATCGCCTCCTCGGCCGAGCCGTACGAAGCGCAGGAGTTCGCGGACGATGCCCGCGTTGCCCATCCCCCAGCCCGTGAACGGTTCGAGGTCGCTCGGGGTGGCCCGGTGTTCGACGTTGGACCAGCGGGCGCCGTCGCTGTCCCGGATCGCGCGGGCGGCCAGGTCCGCGACGAGGACGTCGGCGAAGCCGTACGGGTCCTGCTGCTCCTGCGGTTCCTTCTGTTCGGCGATCCGGTCGCAGGCCAGGGCGAGGACGCCCGCGGTGCCGCAGCAGCGGCCGTTGTTGTCCCAGAAGCGGGGGCGCAGCCGCTGGGGCAGACCGGAGTGGGTGACCGTGTGCCAGCAGCGGTCGGCGAGGGCGGACCAGGCGGGGTCGGCCGTGATGTCCCGCAGGAGCCGGAAGACCTGGGCGTCACCGGCCGGGCCGTGGCACCAGCCATAGCTGACGGGCTCGATCACGTCGGGGCGGAACTGCGGGGTGGAGTGCCGGACCAGGAAGCCTTCCGGCCCCGCCTCGTCGCGCGACACGACGTCCGCGGCACCGGCCAGCGCCACCTCGACCAGGTCCGCGCGGCCGGTGGCTTCGCCGACCCGGGCGAGCCCCAGGACGATGCCGAGTGTGCCGTGCGAGATGTGGTGCAGACGGGATGCGATGCCCGTGCGGTGGGGCCAGTGGACGCCCGCCGGAGTCTGCTCCGCCGTCCGCAGGTACGGCTCCATGGCGAGGACGGCCAGGTCGGAGTCGCCGGCCAGGAGTGCGCCGAGGCCGATCCCCGCGTTGCCGCCCATCAGCTCGAACAGTTCGCCCCAGCGGGTCCCGTCGAAGCGTGACCGCACGAGTTCCAGCGCACGGTCGGCGGCGGCACCGGCGGCCGCGTCGCCGAGTTCTTCGTGCAGGGTCCGCAGGACGAGGGCCACTCCGGTGCGGCCGAAATAGAGGGAGTCGTCATCGACGCCGTCGACGGCATCGGCGAGACTGAGGCCCGCCCGCAGGGCCGCGTCGGCGTAGGAGTCGTCGCCGAAGTGCCGCCACGCTTCCAGGAGTGCGGGAACGTTCCCGGCCGTACCGCTGTAGAGGGACGGGTTCGGCTCGTCGTCCGAGGGCTTTCCCGACCAGGCGAGGCCTCCTCCGGAGGTCTCTCGCGCCGCCCCGATCAGCCAGCGCAGCCCGTCCACCGCGAGTTCCTCGACCTCGTCGACCGCCACGACCGTGGTTTCTGGTGCCGTCATGCGCTCACTCTCGCATGATCTTCCGGGCCCGCCCAGGGCGCGACAACTCAGCTGATCCGTCAGCCGAGTTCGCGCCTCATCGACCCGCGCCGTCCCCAGCCCTCAACTCGCGGTGTTGGTCTGCCAGACGACCGCGGCGTCCGTCGCTATGACCATGTTGCCGTCCTCCAGCACCTTGAGCACGGCCCCGGTGGCACCTTGCGTGTTGCTGCTCCACAGCGCCTGGTGCTGAGCGTCGTAGACCACGAGGTTGCCGTCCGACTGGAACACGGCCGTGTTGCCCGTGCCCTGGGTCTGGCTCGCCCAATGTGCCGTTCCGGCCGCGTCGTAGAGCACGAGGTTGCCGTCCGTCTGCATGATCAGTTTCGAGCGCACAGTCTGCACGAATGTCCCGGCGTCGAACGTGTAGGGGGACTTCACCACCACGGCGTCGGCCAAGTTGCCGTCACCTGTGCCCGAGGCAGAAGGGGACGGGGACGCCGTCGCTCCGCTTTCGGACGGGGAGGCCGACGCCTGGGTCGCGCGGCCGGCGCCGGCGGACGGCGTGACATGGGCGGACGACGAGTCCTTGCTCTTGTCCTTGCCCTTGTCGTCGAGGGTGTTGAACAGGAACAGCCCTGAGCCGGCGACGACGACCAGCGCGGCCGCGCCGATGACGGTCCACAGCCTGCGCCGCCCGCGGTCTCTTCCGGTGCCTCCGCCGTCCAGGGGCGGAGTCGGACCGGTTCCCCCCGGATAGGGGGCATACATGTCTGCCGCGTGAGGCTGCGTGGGGGTGTCGAGGCCCGGGTTCGGCGCGAGAAGGGTGGCTGCGTGGGCTTCCCGCGCGCCGCCGTCCAAGGCCGCCGCCTGCGGAGCTACGGCCGTCACCGCATCCGGGGCTACGGCCGACGCATCGCCCCCGCTGTCGGCGACGGTCGCGGCACGTTCCCGGTCCGTCAACGAGCCCACGGCGAGGGCCCGTTGATAGGCGGGATGGTGGACCAGATCGGCCTCGGCCCGGCAGAGTTCGACGATCTGATGCGGGGTGGGGCGCAGAGCGGGGTCGCTCTGCGCGCAGGCGGCGATCAGCTCGGCGACGCCCGCGTCCACACCCCGTAGGTCGATCTCCCCGTGCACCGAACGGTAGGACACGGCCGCGAACGGCCCGTCCCCGTAAGGCGGGCGGCCGGTGACGGCGAACGCCAGCGTGGCCCCGAGGGCGAACACGTCCGCGCCCGGACCGGTCTCGCCGCCCGTGATCGTCTCCGGCGCGATGAACCCGGGACTGCCCATCGCTCCGCCGACCTGCGTCAGGTTGGACGTGCCGGTGGTCCTGGCGATGCCGAAGTCGATCAGTTGAGGGCCGGTCGCGGAGAGGATGACGTTGTGCGGCTTGAGGTCCCGATGCCACACACCGCGGACGTGGATGGCGTCCAGCCCCTCGGCGAGGGCGGCCAGCATGACCCGGGCCAGGTCGGCGGGGAGCGGTCCGTTGGTCACGACCGCGGCGTGCAGCGTGGGCCCCGGCACATACTCGGTGGCGAGCCAGTACGGCGGTGTGTCCAGCTCCGCGTCGATGAGCGACGCCGTGTACGCGCTGCGGACCGTACCCAGGGTCTCCACCTCGCGGCGGAACCGGCTGAGGGCGTGTTCGTCATGGCGCAGCTGGTCGTTGATCACCTTGACGGCGGTGGGACGGCCGCCCGGCGAACGCGCGAGGTACACCCTCCCCATCCCGCCCTCGCCGAGTCTGCCGACCAGACGGTAACGACCTATGTGCGATGGGTCGGAGCCATCGAGCGAAAGCACGGGACATGTCCTCCTTGGGTGGAACCGAGAGTCACCAGATCCACCGTGAGGTCAACTCGACTGGGCTCCAACCCCGTTGCCCAGCGGGGGTGCGGGGATGCGACACCAGTCCTCGGACGACACGCCCGGACCGGACCCCGACATAGTAGAGGGAACAGGCCCCCGCGCCTCACCGGTCACTCTATTCACTGGATGTCCTCGTGCAGATGCACGACGAGCCAGTGACCGTCGGGGTGCGCACGCCGTAGGACCGCGGTGTTGCGGGCCAACTCCGAAGGGGCCGCACGGAAGTCGACCCGCAGCCAGTAGCGGGCCACGGCCAAGTCCCCGAAAACGTCGACGACTTGGCCGTACGGCGTGAGGCCGGTCTCGGCGGGACCGTCGTCGGACGTGGGACGCGCGTCCCGGACGCGGTTCAACTCCGTTCTGCCGCTGATGAGTTCGGAGGTCGCCGAGTCCCAGATGGTGGCCTCGGGGTCGAGGAAGGCGTCGATACGGTCGCGGTCGCCGGCCGTGTAGCCCTTGTACATGCCCGTGATCACCGTCCACACGTCGGCCAGGTCGGCGGCCGCGCCACCCGGGCGGGCACCGCGGCCGCCGACCTGGCCGACGTGTGGACGGTGATCACGGGCATGTACAAGGG
>NZ_JBXVPZ010000621.1:0-4739 GCF_057961495.1 Streptomyces sp. P5F9
CGGGCCGAGTCAAGGGTGGAGCGCAGCGGAATCGCCGCAGGCGACGCGACCGCAGGGAGCGCCCTTTACTCGGGCCGTGGAAGGCCGACACTGGCCGAGAAGCGAGTGGCCCAACGGCAACCTACGCCTCTACTTTCGCTTTCCCCCGGCCCACCTGTGTCCGCACCGCCCCCATACTCGCCGCGATGACCAGCGCGATAGCCATGGCCTCAGGAACGGACAGGGCCTGGTGGAGGATCAGGAAGCCTGCTGTTGCCGCCACGGCTGGTTCGAGGCTCATCAGGATCGCGAAGGTGGAGGAGGGGAGGCGGCGCAGGGCCAGGAGTTCGAGTGTGTAGGGGAGAACCGAAGAGAGAATCGCCACTGCGGAACCGAGGGCGATCGTCGTCGGGTTCAGCAGCTTTGTGCCTGACTCCGCGACGCCCAGCGGCAGAAACACCACCGCCGCCACGACCATCGCCAGCGCCAAACCATCAGCTTGTGGAAAACGACGCCCTGTACGGGCACTGAAGACTATGTACGTTGCCCACATGGCTCCGGCCCCCAGGGCGAAGGCCACGCCTACAGGGTCCAGGCTGCTGAAGCCTCCGCCGCCGAGGAGGAAGACGCCTGCCAGGGCGAGCCCGGCCCATACCGCGTTCAGCGCGCGCCGGGATGTCAGGACGGAGAGGGCGAGTGGACCCAGTACCTCCAGCGTCACCGCCGGTCCCAGGGGGATGCGGGCCAGGGACTGGTAGAAGAGGCCGTTCATCGCGGCCATGGTGATGCCGAAGACGACGACCGTGCCCCAGTCCGCCCGTGAGTGACCCCGCAGGCTCGGGCGACAGATCACGAGGAGGACCACCGCGGCCACCAGCAGCCGTAGCGTCACCACGCCCAGCGCCCCCACCCTGGGCATCAGCGTCACCGCCAGCGCACCACCGAACTGCACCGAGATCCCCCCGGCCAGCACCAGCCCCACCGGCCCGAGCGGACTCGTGCGGCGCGGGGCGCTGGTCGGAGGGGCCACGGGGGCGGTGGTCGACGTACTGGGGATGCTCACGGGGCTTCCAGGGCTCGGCTCAGCTCGAATTCGTCCATCACGATGCACTGCTCAGTTCATGGTAATGGACTTCAACAGGTGTGAGAACCCTTTATGCAACTGTCACTGGGCCTGGTCCCGGAACAGGGGCCGGCCGTCGGGGAGGGTGGTGGGCATGGGTCCGAAGAGGGGATCGGCGTACTCGGCGTATTCGGTCTGCGGGTAGGTCGGTTGGTACGTCGGCTCGTACGTCTGTGGTGCCCAGCTCTCGACGAAGACCGGTGCCGAGGAGTACCCATGCCCCGCGCCCGCCTCCGCGAACGACGGCAGCCGCAGCTCCCCGGTGTCCATCACCGCGTTGTTCTGCGAGCGGTGCAGTCGCGAGTACGCCCCGCCCCGCACCATCAGCTCCTCGTGCCGGCCCGTCTCCACGATCCGGCCCCGGTCCACGACCAGGATGCGATCGGCGTCGGGGGCGAGGTTGAGGTCATGGGTGATCATGATGGTCGTACGGCCCGCCATCAGTCGGCGCAAAGGCTTCACGACCCGGCGGGCCGCCATCGAGTCCAGGCCGGTCGTCGGTTCGTCCAGGACCAGGACCGGGGCGTCGCGCAGGATCGCGCGGGCGATCGCCAGGCGCTGGAGCTGACCGCCGGACAGGCGGGCCGAGTTGGGGTCGACCTTCGTGTCGTAGCCGTCGGGGAGGCGGAGGATGAACTCGTGGGCGTCGGCAGCGACAGCCGCGTCCATGATCGCCTGCTCGCTCGCGCCCGGCCGGCCGCAGGCGATGTTCGCGCGGACGGTGTCGTGCAGGACCAGGGTCTCCTGGGGGAGCAGGGTCACGTACTCGCGCAGGCGGGCGAGGGGGAGGTCCCGCAGGGGGACGCCGTCGAGGAGGACATCGCCGGCGTCGGGGTCGTAGAAGCGGAGCAGCATTTTGGAGACGGTGGACTTGCCGGCGCCGCTGGGGCCGGTGACGATCACCAGTTCGCCGGGGTTGACGGTGAAGGAGAGGCCTTCCAGGGCCACTCGGTCGGCGCCGGGGTAGCTGAAGGTGACGTCGCGGAGTTCGACCGTGCCGTCGGGGCGGCCGGTCTCGGAGTCGCGGGCGGGGTCGGCGACGGACGGGCGTACGTCCAGGATCTCGATGAGGCGTTCGGCGCCCGCGGTGGCGGCGGTGATGGTCAGGCCGAGTTGGGCCAGGCCTCGGACGGGCGGGTAGAGGTAGCCCAAGAAGGCGGAGAACGCCAGGAGTTGGCCGAGGGTCATGCGGCCGGTGGAGATCTCCCAGGCGCCGATGCCGATGACGGCGAGCACGCACACGGTCTCGATGACGGCGACGAGTTGCTCGTACGCCTCGTTGAGCCGCGTCGAGCGGACGGAGGCCCGGAACCAGGCGCCTGCCTCCTCGTTCAGGCGGCGGCGTTCGGCGTCGCGGCGGCCGTAGGCCTGGGTGAGGACGATGTTGCCGAGGGACTCCTCGACGACGGAGGTGATCGCGCCGTCGGCGACCCGGCCCTCGCGTGAGACGTCCTTGATGGAGCCGGAGAAGCGGCGGGCCGCGAGCCAGAAGAGGGGGGCGAGGACGAAGGTGGCGGCGGCCAGGTCCCAGCGCAGCCAGAACGCGGCGGCGGCGTAGAAGAGGGCGGAGAAGAGCGCGGAGGCGGTGCCGATGACGCCGGACACGACGAGGGTCTCGATCGCCTCGACGTCGCCGGTCAGGCGGGACAACAGGTCGCCCTGGCGGTGCCGTTGGAAGAAGTGCGGGGGCAACTGCTGTACGTGGTCGAAGACATGCTCGCGCAGTCTCATCACGAAGCGTTCGGTGGCCCACGCGGCAAGGGAGTTGCCGGCGTACGAGACGAGCGCGCCGACGATCGCCACGCCCAGCCACTTCGCGGCCGGGCTCCAGAACGCGCTCAGCGAGCCCTTCGCCAGGGCTCGGTCGGTGAGGTCGGCGAAAAGGAGGATGGCCTCGGTCTCCGCGAGCGCGCCGATCACCGTGCATATCCAGACGAGGACCAGCCAGCGTCTGAGGCCCCGAGTGAGCGGCCAGAAGCGACGGAAAGCCGTACGGGCGGGAATGGTGGGAGTTTCGTCGTCCTCGTATTCGAGGTCTTCCTCATCCGTATCCATGTCCATGTCCACCATACGCCCGCTTTCCGTCATCAGAATTCCTTGGGTTTTCGAATTCAGGAAAGAAAAGAGGGCCGACTGCGTGGGTCGGCCCTCCCTCTACCGCCGGTTCAGCTGTCCTGGCCGGGCAGCGGCTTCGGCAGCGGCTTCGGCTGGTGCTTCTTGCGCGGCTTCGGGGGCGGGGGCGGCAGCTGCTGCTTCTTGGGCTTGGGCAGCGGGGCGAGCTTGTTGAGGCCCATTCCGAACTCCTAGGTTGTGCGGTGGAATTTGTGCGTCAAAGTCGAGCGTTTTACCGCCCGGGGAATTCCCGACACCCAGAAACTTACACGGCCCTGTAGCCAAGTCGCAGCAAAGTCGTCGACCGAACGGCAAACACGGGCTGTGAATACCTTTGTGAATCCTGAGTTACGGCCGCCAACCTGAGATTTCTCTGATAAACCTGAGAGCGGCCTTAATGAACCTGTGCTTCCGCCCTCAAGCGAGATCCTCAGCGGCGCGCCATGTAGAGGTCGAGCGCCTTGTGGAGCAGGCGGTTGAGGGGGAAGTCCCACTCCCCCAGGTACTCGACGGCCTCTCCGCCCGCGCCGGCCTTGAAACGCAGCAGCCCCAGCAGGTGGTTGGACTCCTCCAGGGTGTCGGTGATGCCCCTGAAGTCGTATACGGCCGCGCCGAGTTGGTGGGCGTCGGTCATCATGCGCCACTGCATCGCGTTGTTGGGCTGCACCTCGCGCCTGCGGCTGGTGGAGGCGCCGTAGGAGTACCAGACGTGCCGGCCGACCGTCAGCATCGTGGCCGCGGCGAGGATCTCGCCGTCGTGGTGGGCGAGGTAGAGGCGCATGCGGTCGGGGTGTTCGGCGGTGAGGGCGGTCCACATGCGCTGGAAGTAGGGCAGCGGGCGCGGGATGAAACGGTCGCGCTCGGCGGTCTCGGCGTACAGCTCGTAGAAGGCGGGGAGTTCGTCGTAACCGCCCTGGACCACCTTTACGCCGGCCTTCTCGGCCTTCTTGATGTTGCGCCGCCACTGCTGGTTGAGCCCGCGGTGGATCTCGTCCAACGACCGCCCCGCGAAGGGGACTTGGAACACGTACCGGGGCTGCCCGGCCGCGAAGCCGTCCTCTCCCCCGGGTTCCGTCTGCTGCCAGCCCGCGCGGCGCAGCCGGTCGGCGACCTCGTAGGCACGCGGTTCGTACGACGTGGGCGCGGCGTCCTTCAGCCGCCGCGCGTCCGGGTCGGCGATCGCGGCCTTCACCGCGTCCGCGCTCCAGCGGCGGACGACGACGGGCGGGCCCATCTTCACCGTGAACGCGCCCTGCGACTTGAGGCGCGCGAGCATCGGGTCGAGCCAGCGGTCGAGATCGGCGGCGTGCCAGTCGATGACCGGCCCCTCGGGCAGGTACGCGAGGTACTTCTTGAGTTTGGGCACGGGCCGGTACAACACGAGCCCCACCCCGACCAGTTGCCCACTCGCCTCCTCGAACCACCCCAGACTCTCGGCCCGCCAGTCCGGCTTCACCGCACCCCACGACGGCACCTGCATATGGCTGGCGGAGGGGCGGGCGGCGATGAACGCGAGGTGTTCGGC
>NZ_JBXVPZ010000622.1:0-4697 GCF_057961495.1 Streptomyces sp. P5F9
GACGTGACCCGGGCCGGGCACCCGGCCCGGGTCACGTCGTCGCGGTCGGTCGCCGGTCCGGCGGACACGGTGCGGCGGCGTCCGGTGAGTGTGCGCCGAACACCGCGGAAAAGACCGGCACTTGACGACCGGGGCCGGTGCGGACGGCCCCGCGCCTACCGCGGGAGCCGCCGCGCGGCCCCACGCACGCGGCGCGGTGCGGGCGGCCGCCGGGCCGCCCGCACCGCGGCTTGTGTCAGCCGATCACCTTGTCGATCGAGTCGGTCGCGGCCTTCCACGCCTTGGCGGGCTTGGTGCCCCGCTGCTCCATGTTGTTGATCTGCGTGGAGATCGTGTCCTTGATCGTGCCGTCCTTCGCGCCGAGCACGGCCTCGGGGATGGCCTTCGCCTCGTCGGCGTAGATCTGGCCGATCGGGGCGTCGCTGAAGTACGGCAGCGTGGCGTTCTTCACGCTGGCGAGCTCGTAGGCGCCCTTGTTCGACGGGAAGACACCGATCGCCTTGAACACGGCGGCCTGCTGCTCGGGAGCGGTCAGCCACTTGACCAGGGCGGTGGCTTCCGTGACGTGCTTGCCGGTCTTGGGCACGGCCAGGAACGAGCCGCCCCAGTTGGCCGCGCTGGTGCCGGGCGCACGAGCGATGTCCCACTTGCCCTTGTAGGCGTCACCGGAGTTGATGGAGATCTGGCCGGCCATCCAGGCGGGGCACGCCACGGTGGCGATGGTGCCCTTGCGCAGCGCTGCCTTCCAGGCGTCGCCGAACTGGGGCAGACCCTCGGTCAGCTTCTTGGACGCGGCTTCCGCGGCCAGGTTCCAGCCCTGCTGCACGGCCGGGCTGTCCTTGTAGACCGCCTTGCCGGAAGCGTCGTAGTACTGCTGCGCGGAGGAACCCACGACAGCGTTGTACATGGCGCTCGCGGAGTCCATGAAGTACGTGCCCTTGGCGGCCTTCGCCTGGAACTTCTGGCCCAGCTTGAGGTAGTCCTCCCAGCCGCCCGCGACGGCCTTGGCGACCGACTCACGGTCGCTCGGCAGGCCCGCCGCCTTGAAGAGGTCCGAGCGGTAGCACAGGGACATCGGGCCGATGTCGGTACCGGCGCCTATGACCGAACCGTCCGACGCGGTGGCCTGCTTCTCCTTCCAGGAGACCCAGTCGCTCACGTTGATCGTCTTGCTCAGGTCGGTGAACTTGGCCGCCTGGGTGTCGACGACCTCCTTGATGCGGCCGACCTCGATGCCGGTCACATCTCCCAGACCACTGCCCGTGTTCAGCTGCTGAAGAAGCTTCGGGTAGTAGTCCTGCTCGTTGGCGGTGGTGTTCTCCTTCACCGTGATGTTCGGGTGCAGCTTGTGGTACTGGGCGAACAGGCCGGCTTCCTTGTAACCGAACTGCCCGAAGTCGTCCACCGTGAGAGTGATGTTCCCGTTCGAGTCCTTGGCGTCCGAGGAGCTGTCGTCGCTACTGCAGCCGGTCAGCAACAGGGCGGAGGCCGTCAGGACCGTCGTGGTCACGGCCGCCACTCTGCGGCCGCGGCCGCCGGCGGTACGGGTGATGCTCATTCCACTACTCCTTGTTCCAGTGGGGAACGGGATCTCAGGAATCGGACCGCCGAGGCTCGACGATCCGGACCTGCCCTCTCGTTGCGAGCAGCGGCCGGCCCACCGCACACGACGTGCGGTGAAAAGGTGCTGGTCAACGGTGTGCCATGCGAGACAGAGGGACGGGCCGTTGGTGGTTTCGTCCACACGGAAGGAAGCCCCCGAGGTTCCGTGGGACCGCTCCCACGCGGCATGCCGGAAGACTCCTTCGTGCCGGGCCGGGTGTCAAGACTTGAAAACGGCGTTGTTGCGCAAGCGTGTTCCGCACGTCACGTGAATGTGTCGCTCCACAAGGCGTCACCGACCCGACACGAACCGGTCCCGCACAGGATTCACGCAGGTGATCCAAGGGTCCGTCCCGCGGTCGCGGCGCCGGCGTAGTCCGCCCGGGCCGTCGCTCGATTTTCTGGGCAAGAATGAGGCAAGTCCCCACTGATCGCCGGAAGGTGAACGATGAGCCCTGCCGAGCAGCCGCCCCCGCGCGCGGACGTCCGGCGCCCGACCCTCAACGCCGTGGCCGCGCTCGCCGGCGTCGGCCGCGGCACGGTCTCCCGGGTCATCAACGGCTCCCCCAAGGTGAGCGCCCACGCCCGCGCGGCCGTGGAACGGGCGATCGCCGAACTCGGCTACGTCCCCAACCCCGCCGCCCGCTCGCTGGCCACCCGGCGTACCGACTCGGTCGCCGTGGTCGTCCCCGAGGGCGAGGACCGGCTCTTCTCCGAGCCCTACTTCTCGGGGATCATCCGCGGCGTGTCGGCCCAACTCGCCATCGCACAGATGCAGTTGCTGCTGGTCCTCACGCCGGACGAGAAGGAGTACGCCAGGCTGGCCACCTACCTGTCGGCACACCGGGTGGACGGAGTGCTGATCCTCGCGGTCCACAGCGGCGACACGCTGCCCGACCGGCTGCACGAACTCGCCGTACCGACCGTGCTCGCCGGCCGGCGCGGCCACGGGGAGTCACTGGGGCATGTCCGCGCGGACAACAGCGGCGGGGCCGGGATCGCGGTCGAGCACCTGCTGGCCAAGGGCCGCCGGACCATCGCCACCATCACGGGCCCCCTGGACATGGACGCCGCCCAGGCCCGACTCGACGGCTACCGCGAGGCGTTGGAGGGCGCGGGCATCACCGTCGACGAGGACCTGATCGCGTACGGCGACTTCCGCGAGGAGGGCGGACGCGCGGCCATGCGGGAGCTGCTGCGCAGACGGCCCGGCCTCGACGCCGTCTTCGCCGCGTCCGACGTGATGGCGTCGGGTGCCGTGCTGGAGCTGCGCGCGTCGGGCCGGCGAGTGCCCGATGACGTCGCCGTCGTCGGCTTCGACGACTCGATCGTGGCCCGGCACATCGATCCCCCGCTGACCAGCGTCCGCCAGCCGCTGGAGGAGATGGGCCGCACCATGGCGAGCATCTTGCTGGACGAGATCGCCCAGCGCAGCGGTGGCCACCGTCAAGTGGTCCTGCCTACGCGGCTGGTGGTGCGGGAGTCCGCTTGAGCGGTATCCCCCCGAGGGGTGTCTGCGGCGATCGTGCGCACGCGACGGGCGGAAGACGCCGGGGGGAGCGAACGTCGGGGGGAGCGAACGTCGGGAGGCGCGAACCCTTTGCTCATGGGAGCGCTCCCATGCATAATGGGCGCCACTCGACCCCATGGGAGCGATTCCATGCCAGACCTGACGCCCGCGACGTTCCCTCCTGCCTTCCTCTGGGGCGCCGCGACCTCCGCCTACCAGATCGAGGGGGCGGTGCGGGAGGGCGGCCGTACGCCCTCGATCTGGGACACGTTCAGTCATACGCCGGGCCGTACGGCCGGTGGTGAGCACGGTGACATCGCTGTCGACCACTACCACCGCTACCGCGACGACGTGGCACTGATGGCGGACCTGGGTCTGACGGCGTACCGCTTCTCGGTCTCCTGGCCGCGGGTGCAGCCGACCGGCCGGGGCCCGGCGGTCCAGGTGGGCCTGGACTTCTACCGCCGCCTGGTGGACGAGCTGCTGGCCGTCGGCATCAAGCCGGCGCTCACCCTCTACCACTGGGATCTGCCGCAGGAGCTGGAGGACGCGGGCGGCTGGCCGGAGCGCGACACGGCGTACCGCTTCGCCGAGTACGCGCAGATCATGGGCGAGGCGCTGGGCGACCGCGTGGAGCAGTGGACCACGCTCAACGAGCCCTGGTGCAGCGCGTTTCTGGGCTACGGCTCGGGGGTGCACGCGCCGGGCCGCACGGACGCGGGCGCATCACTTCGGGCCGCGCATCACCTCAACTTGGCACACGGGCTGGCGACTTCGGCGCTGCGGGCATCGATGCCGGTCCGCAACTCGATCGCGGTGAGCCTCAACTCATCGGTGGTCAGGCCCGCTTCACTGTCCCCCGAGGACATGGCGGCGACCCGGAAGATCGACGACCTGGCCAACGGGGTGTTCCACGGGCCGATGCTGCACGGTTCGTATCCGCAGTCGCTGTTCGAGGCGACGAGGTCGGTCACGGACTGGTCCTACGTCCAGGACGGCGACCTGACGCTCATTCACCAGCCGTTGGACGCCCTGGGGTTGAACTACTACACCCCGGCGGTGGTCGCGGCGGCGGAACCGACCGGACCGGCCCCGCGGGCCGACGGACACGGCGCGAGTGCGTACTCCCCCTGGCCGGGCGCGGACGACGTCGCGTTCCTCCAACCCCCGGGCGAGCGCACGGAGATGGGCTGGACGATCGACCCGACAGGCCTCTACGACCTGATCATGCGCTACGCCAGGGAGGCTCCGGGCCTCCCGCTCTACGTCACGGAGAACGGCGCGGCCTACGACGACAAGCCCGACCCCGAGGGCAACGTCCACGACCCGGAGCGGATCGCGTATCTCCACGGCCACCTGTCGGCCGTACGCCGGGCGATCACGGACGGCGCGGACGTGCGCGGCTACTACCTGTGGTCCCTGATGGACAACTTCGAGTGGGCGTACGGGTACGAGAAGCGGTTCGGCGCGGTGTACGTGGACTACGCGACGCTGGCCCGCACGCCGAAGTCGAGCGCGCGGTGGTACGGGGAGGCGGCGCGGACGGGGACGCTGCCTGCGGTGCGGGGGGCCTGACCGACGGGGG
>NZ_JBXVPZ010000623.1:0-4678 GCF_057961495.1 Streptomyces sp. P5F9
GCCCGCCCCGCCCCCCGCGCAGGCCGTGCCGGAGCCGCCGGGAGCCGGCCCTTCAAGGGGCCCCACTCGTTCGGGTCGGGCACGCCCGGCGGGAGCATCTGGCGGCGTTTCGGGCCTCCGTGGTCGGACTCGCCCGGTTCCTTCGCTCCGGGCCAGGCCTTGGCGACTCGGGCCGCGAGGACGAAGTCCTTGCGGAGGGGGTGGCCCTCGAAGGTTTCCGGGAGGAGGAGGTGGTCCAGTGCCGGGTGGCCCTCGAAGTCGACGCCGAACATTTCGTGGGTCTCGCGTTCGTGCCAGGCGGCGCCCGCGTAGACGTCGACGGCGGTGGGGAGTGCCGGGGTCTCGTGCGGGACGGTCGTACGGACGAGGAGACGGCGTACCGGTGACAGGGCCACGACGTGGGCGGAGACGCGGAAGCCGGTGCCTGGTTCGTCGACCGCGCTCAGCCAGTCGAAGTAGGTGCAGCCCAGGTCGTCGCGGGCGGTGCGCAGCGCGGTGAGCCAGCTGGCGGGGGGTACGTCGACCGTGAGGAGGTCGTAGGACTCCTCGGCAGTGGACTCCGTACCGAACAACTCCTCAACCGGGGCGGGCAGCCAGCCGACGGCGGTCATCGGGCATCACCCGAGCCCCCGTCGGAGGGCGAGCCCGCACCTGCAGAACCCCCATCAGACACCGGCACCGGCACCGGCACCAACCCGCTCTGTAGCGCAGCCGTAGAAGGACGGCCCGCGGCAGTCGCCCCGTACCGCTCCCCCAGCGACTCCCGGGCGATCTTCTCCTGGAGTTTGAGGATGCCCTGGAGGAGGGCTTCGGGGCGGGGCGGGCAGCCGGGGACGTAGACGTCGACCGGGATGATCTGGTCGACGCCCTTGGTGACCGAGTAGGAGTCCCAGTACGGGCCGCCGCAGTTGCTGCACGCGCCGAAGGAGATGACGTATTTGGGCTCGGGCATCTGCTCGTAGAGGCGTTTCACGGCCGGGGCCATCTTGTCCGTGACCGTGCCGGAGACCACCATCAGGTCGGCTTGGCGCGGGCCCGGCGCGAAGGGGATGACACCCAGGCGGATGAAGTCGTGGCGGGCCATGGAGGCGGCGATGAACTCGATGGCGCAGCAGGCGAGGCCGAAGTTGAAGACCCAGAGGGAGTAGCGGCGGCCCCAGTTGAGGACCACCTTCATGGGTTCGGGGGCGAGGCGGGCGAGGGCGCCGAGGCGTTTCGGCTCGGGGAGGTACACCGGTTCCGGCGACGGCGAAGACGAGGAGGAGGAGGAGGTCATGTCTGGCGTCACGTCCATGCCAGGACGCCCTTCTTGTATGCGTACAGCAGGCCCACGGTCAGGAAGCCGAGGAAGACGAACATCTCGACGAGGGTGGTCGCGCCGTAGCCCGGTGCGGCGAAGACCGTCGCCCAGGGGAAGAGGAAGATCGAGTCGACGGCGAAGATGACGTACAGGAACGCGTAGACGTAGTACCGGACTTGGGTGTGGGCCCAGCCCTCGCCGACGGGGTCGACGCCGCACTCGTACGTGAGGAGCTTCTCGGGGGTGGGGACGACCGGGCGCAGCAGCCGGCCCGCGCCGAAGGCCACGGCGACGAAGAGCACGCCGACGACGGTGAGCAGTCCCACGACGGAGTAGGACCGGAAGTAGTCCGCCGCGACGACCACGGTCGGCTCCCGCAAGGTGTCCGGCAACGTCTCCCGCAAGTCCGACCCCTCCTCCTCCGCACAGGCTTCCCCACGGGCCGCTCCGGTGACCGGGTGCCCCCGTGACCCATGTGAACTCTGTGTTCGACGATCTGTACGCACGGGAGTCTAGGCCCTGTTAAAGGCACGGTAAGCAGCCCGTCACGGCTTGAGATCCGCTCGGAATGACGGGACGGACACGATGGTGGGGTTTTCCCCAGCAGACCCGGGCGGCGGACCTCATGGCGCCGGAGCGCGTCGCGCGGCACGCTGGCCCATATGACCGTACGCATTCCCTACGCCGACCCGGCGGCACCCGGCGGCGAACTCGACAAGCCGCTGCCGCCGGCCCGCTTCGCCTACGACAGACACACCTGGAAGGAGATCGCGCATCTCCTGACGAACCTACCGGTGTCGGTGTTCGGCTTCGTCTATGTGGTGACGATGCTGTTCATCAGCGCCGGGCTGACCGTCACCGTGGTCGGGTTCCCGCTGCTCGCGCTGGGGTTGATGGGCGCGCGGCTGATGGGGAAGTTCGAGCGGGGCCGGGCCCGGCGGCTGCTCGGGGTGCGGATCGACGAGCCGAGCCCGTTGCCGTGGCGCAAGGGCGGCGGGCTGCTGCAACGGGTGTGGATGGCGCTGAAGGACCCGGTGGGCTGGCGGACGGTGCTGTACGACGGGATGCGGTTGCCGTGGGGCATCGTCACCTTCACCGTCACGCTGACCTCGTTGTTCGTGCTGTGGCCGGTGCTGCCGTTCATCGCGCGCGGGCTGGCGAACGCGGACCGGGCGATGGTGCGCGGCCTCCTCTCCCCCTCCGACGAACTGGAGCGCCGTATCGCCGAGTTGGAGTCCGACCGGGGTGTCGTCGTCGACACGGCGGCGGCGGATCTGCGGCGGATCGAGCGCGACCTGCACGACGGGGCGCAGGCCCGGCTGGTCAATCTGGCGATGGGGCTGGGGCTGGCCAAGGAGAAACTGCTGGAGGGCCGGGCCGACGAGCAGGTCGCCGCGATGGTCGACGAGGCGCACGGCGAGGTGAAGCTGGCGTTGCAGGAACTGCGGGATCTGGCGCGCGGGATCCACCCGGCCGTGCTGACGGACCGTGGGCTCGACGCGGCCCTGTCCTCCGTCGCCTCGCGCTGCACGGTGCCGGTGAAGGTGACGGCCGACCTGGGCGCGCGCCCGGCCGCCGCCATCGAGGGCATCGCGTACTTCACCGTCTCCGAGCTGCTGCAGAACATCAGCAAGCACAGCGGCGCCCGTACGGCGTCGGTCGACGTGTGGCGGTCGGAGGACCGCCTGCTCATCCAGGTCTGGGACGACGGCCGCGGCGGCGCGAACCTCGACGGCGGCACCGGCATGCGCGGCCTCGCCGACCGGCTCGGCGCGGTCGACGGCCTGTTCGTCCTCGACTCCCCGCCGGGCGGCCCTACGACGGTCACGGCGGAACTGCCGTGGCGGGAACGGACCTCCGAGCCACCCCGGAGGTAGGGAAAACCCCCCTCCCGAGAGGCCGACGGACTCCATGGTTCGTGGACCTGCGGCCGAGCAGTCTGGGGATACGACAGCACGGCTGCGGAAACGAGTAGAACGGGACGACTTCAATGGCCACGGAGTACGGGCAGGGGTACGGATCGCACGGCATGTTCGACCTCGACGAGCGGCGTCAGCGCCGGCACCGGTTGCCGATCGCGCTGCGCGCACCCCTTGAGGCGCGCAGCTGGCGGGAGTTCGGCTATGTGCTGCTGAGCCTGCCGATCAGCATCCTGCTCTTCACCTACGCCGTCACGATGGTGTCGCTGGGCGCGGGCCTGCTGATCACCTTCCTCGGCGTCCCGGTCCTGGCGGGCGCCCTGGCCGGCTGCCGCGGTTTCGGCGCGCTGGAACGGGCGCGGGCCCGCCGCCTGCTCGACCTGGACGTCGCCGACCCCGAGCCGCTGCGCATGAGGAAGAACGGCCCGATGGCCTGGATGGGCGCCGTCCTCAAGAGCGGCACGTCCTGGCGCCACCTGCTGTACGCCGTGCTGCACTTCCCGTGGGCGGTCTTCTCCTTCGTCGTCGCCCTCAACTTCTGGGCATACGGCTGGGCCCTCCTGACGTACCCGCTGTGGTTCTGGCTCTTCCCGATGTACGGCGGTGGGGGCGGCCTCCAGCTCTACGGCGACGAGCACCACCGGATCTATCTGGACAACCCCTTCGAGATCACCGTGACCGCGCTGGTCGGACTGCTGTTCACGCTGGCCACGCCGTGGATCGTGCGGGCCCTGACGATGGTCGACCGGCTCATGGTGCACGGGCTCCTCGGACCGTCGACGCTGGCCACCCGGGTCGTGGAACTGGAGTCGGACCGGGGTGTCGTCGTCGACACGGCGGCGGCCGATCTACGGCGGATCGAGCGCGACCTGCACGACGGGGCGCAGGCCCGGCTGGTGGCCCTGGCCATGGATCTGGGGCTGGCCAAGGAGAAGCTGACGGAGGACCCGGAGGCCGCGGCGCGGATGGTGGGCGAGGCGCACGGTGAGGTGAAGACGGCCTTGCAGGAGCTGCGGGATCTGGCGCGCGGGATCCACCCGGCGGTGCTGACCGACCGCGGGCTGGATGCCGCCCTGTCCTCCGTGGCCTCACGCTGCACGGTGCCGGTGCAGGTGGAGGTGGATCTGCCTGCGCGGCCGGCGGCGGCCATCGAGGGGATCGCGTACTTCACCGTCTCCGAGCTGCTGCAGAACATCAGCAAGCACGCGAAGGCGACGTGGGCGGCCGTTGATGTGTGGCGGGTGGAGAACCGGCTGATGCTTCAGGTCGTGGACAACGGGGTGGGCGGCGCGGATGCCTCCGGCGGTTCGGGGCTGGCCGGTCTTGCCGGGCGGCTCGATGCCGTGGACGGCATTCTGGTGGTGGACTCGCCGGTGGGTGGGCCTACCCGGATCACGGCGGAGCTGCCCTGGCGGGGTTGAGGGGGCGGGGAGTTCGGACAGGCCGGATTCCTCCACCC
>NZ_JBXVPZ010000624.1:0-4665 GCF_057961495.1 Streptomyces sp. P5F9
AGCCCATCCAGTCCACCCACCCCGACGACACCCGTGCGCCGAGCCGCCCCACCGCACGACGTGCCATCGCGGCGGCCACCATCGGCAACGCGCTCGAATTCTTCGACCTCGCCCTGTACGCGCTCATGGCCTCGTACATCGGCCGCACGTTCTTCCCCGGCGGCAACCCCGGCGTCCAACTGGTGCAGGCCTACGCCGTGTTCGGCGTGACGTATCTGATCCGGCCGCTCGGCGGGCTGCTGCTCGGCGCGTATGCGGACCGCAACGGCCGTAAGAAAGCACTGGTGTTGTCGATCCGGCTCATGGTGCTCGGCACGCTGCTGCTCGCGGTGATGCCCGGATACTCGGTCCTCGGGATCGCGTCGACCCTGGGGATCGTGCTCGCGCGGTTGATCCAAGGGTTCGCCGCCGGGGGCGAGTTCGGGGCGGCGACGTCGTTCCTGGTCGAGCAGGACGAGCGGCGCAAGAGCTTCCTCGGCAGCTTCCAGTTCGCCGGCCAGGGCCTGTCGACCCTCCTCGCGGCAGGCTTCGCGGCGGGTCTCACGGCTCTGCTGTCCGACGCCCAGATGACCTCGTGGGGCTGGCGCGTGCCGTTCGTGTTCGGCCTGCTGGTCGGCCCGGTGGGCTATTTCGTACGGCGCTACATGGACGAATCCCCGGCACTGGCACCTGAGTTGGAGTCGGCCGCCCCGAAACCCTCCCCGATCGTGTCGGTCTTCCGCGACCACTGGGGCGGGCTGCTGATCGCCGGCGGCGCGCTGATCGTCTCGACGGCGCTGAACTTCATGCTGCAGTACCTGCCGACGTACGGCATCGGTCAACTGGGCGTCGACGCCTCGCTGTCGTTCACGGCACTGCTCATCGCCGGTGCCGTCCTGACCTTCGTCACCCCGCTCGTGGGGCTGTTGGGCGACCGCCACGGCCGGCTGCGCATCATGATCCCGGCCGCGGTGCTGATCGGCGTGAGCGTCGTCCCGCTCTTCCTGTGGCTCAACGCCTCGCCGTCCTTCCTCACCCTCGCGCTGTGCACCACCGTCCTCGCCCTGCTCAAGGCGGTGTACTTCGGCACGCTGCCGTCGGTGATGGCCGACGTCTTCCCGGCCCGGGCCCGCGCGACGGGCCTGTCCTTCAGCTACAACACGACGGTCGCGCTCTTCGGCGGCTTCACCCCGACGATCGCCGCGGCCCTGATCGAGGTGACCGGCTCGCCGGTGGCGCCGGGCTACTACCTGCTGGCCACGGCCGTGTTGAGCACCGCCGCCCTGACGACCGCGCTGCGTACGCGCCGGATCCGGTGAGGAGGGGAGCCGTGGTGCGCCTCGCGACGAAGGGGCATTACGGCTCGCGCGTCACCGGGCTCGCCCGCACCTCGTACGTCGCCACCCGCACCGACGCGTCGTCCAGACACTCCCCGGAGATCAGGTCGAACCGCTGCTTGAGCAGCGGCGACGCGACGAACGGGCGGCCCTGGTGCGTGCCGGTCAGGCCGCGGGAGAGGACCGCCGCGCCGTTGAACGGGTCGCGGTTGTCGATGCCGTAGAGGGTGCCGGCGCGGTCGCGGAAGAGGGCGACCTGGCTGCCGTCGGGCAGCAGGGCCGCCACCCCGCGGCCGGGGGTGAGCCGGTTGAGGTCGCAGACCGTGAACCAGCCCTCGGTGAGCCGGAGTTGGACCTTCAGGTCGGTCGTCTCGGGAGCCAGTGTCATCGCTGGGCGCTTCCTTCCAGGACGTCTGCGGGCTGCTGGGGCCGCATACCGATGGTCAGCAACGGCAGGTCGGGCTTGATCTGTTCGCGCTCGGGGACGAAGCCGACGACCGGGTCCGGGGTGTCGGGCGCGTTCACGAAGGACACGAACCGGGAAAGTTTCTCCGGGTCGTTGATGGTGGTGGCCCACTCGTCGCGGTAGCCGGCGACATGCGCGGACATCAGCGACTCCAGTTCCTCGCAGATGCCGAGCGAGTCCTCGACGACCACCTCGCGGATGTGGTCGAGGCCGCCCGGAATCCGCTCCAGCCACACGCTCGTGCGCTCCAGCCGGTCGGCCGTACGGATGTAGAACATGAGGAACCGGTCGATCAGGCGCACCAGTTCGGCGTCGGACAGGTCCTGCGCCAGCAGGTCCGCGTGGCGTGGGGTCGCGCCGCCGTTGCCGCCGACGTAGAGGTTCCAGCCGTTGGCGGTGGCGATGATCCCGAAGTCCTTCGACTGGGCCTCGGCGCACTCGCGGGCGCAGCCGGAGACCGCCGACTTGAGCTTGTGCGGGGAGCGCAGGCCCCGGTAGCGCAGCTCCAGGTCGATCGCCATCCGGACCGAGTCCTGGACGCCGTAGCGGCACCAGGTCTGCCCCACACAGGACTTGACGGTACGCAGCGCTTTTCCGTACGCGTGGCCGGACTCGAAGCCGGCGTCCACCAACCGGGCCCAGATCAGCGGGAGTTGCTCCACCCGGGCGCCGAACAGGTCGATGCGCTGGCCGCCGGTGATCTTCGTGTAGAGGCCGAAGTCGCGAGCCACCTCGCCGATCACGATGAGTTTCTCGGGGGTGATCTCGCCGCCGGGGACGCGCGGCACGACCGAATAGGAGCCGTTCTTCTGCAAGTTGGCGAGGAAGTGGTCGTTGCTGTCCTGGAGGGCCGCCTGTTCGCCGTCGAGGACGTAGCCGCTCGCGCCGATCGTCGAGGCGAGGGACGCGATGATCGACGCGACCGTCGGCTTGCAGATCTCGCAGCCGTCGCCACCCCGGGCGCCCTCACGGCCGTAGCGATCCAGCAGATCCTGGTGGGAGTTGATCCGCAGCGCGAGGGCGATCTCGTACAACTCCTCGCGGGTCTGCGCGAAGCAGCCGCACAGGCCCTTGTCGACCTCGACGCCGTTCGCCTCCAGCTCGGCGGTGACCAGCTGGCCGAGCACCTTGACGCAACTCCCGCAGCCCGTACCGGCCTTGGTGCACTTCTTCACCTCCGGCACGCTCGTGCAGGAGTGGTCCGTCACCGCGCCACGGATCGCGCCCTTGCTGACGTTGTGGCAGGAGCAGATGACCGCGGCGTCGGGCAGCGCCGACGGACCGAGCTGGACGGCGCCCCCGGAACCGGCCGGCAGCACCAACTGCTCGGGGGAGACCGGCGGTACGGACCCGGTGAACGCGCGCAGCGTGCCGTACGCGTCCGCGTCACCGACCAGGATGCCGCCGAGCAGCTCGCCGCCCCGGCCTATCACCAGCTTCTTGTACGTGCCGGCCCGAGCGTCGGAGTAGACGACGTCGAGGCAGTCCGCGGTGGCGCCGTGCGCGTCGCCGAAGGACGCCACGTCCACGCCGAGCAGCTTCAGCTTGGTCGACAAGTCGGCGCCGGTGAAGGCGGATTCGCCCCGCGCGATGGTCGCGGCGGCCGTCTCCGCCTGCTCGTAACCGGGCGCCACCAGGCCGTACACCCGGCCGTCCGCCGCCAGCGCGCACTCGCCGATCGCGAACACATGCGGGTCGGTGACCGTACGGCACTGCTCGTCGACCGCGATGCCGCCGCGCTCGCCGACCGACAGGCCCGAGGCGCGGGCGAGTTGGTCGCGGGGGCGGACACCGGCGCTGAACACCACCATGTCCGTGGCGAGTTGGGAACCGTCCGACAGCTTCATGCCGGTGACCGAACCGTCCGCGCCGGTCACGATCTCCTGGGTGCCCACGCCCGTGTGGACGGTCAGGCCCATGTCCTCGATGGTGCGCAGCAGCGCGGCCCCGCCGCCCTCGTCGATCTGCACCGGCATCAGGCGCGGCGCGAACTCCACGATGTGGCTGGTGAGTCCGAGCCCCTTCAGCGCGCCCGCGGCCTCAAGACCGAGCAGCCCGCCGCCGACCACGGCACCCGTCGGCGCACGGGTCGTCGCCTTCGCCTTCGACTTGGCGTACGCCTCGATCGCGAGCAGGTCCTCGATCGTGCGGTAGACGAAACAGCCCTCCGCGTCCTTGCCGGGGACCGGCGGCACGAACGGATACGAGCCGGTGGCGAGGACGAGCGTGTCGTACTCGACCGTCAGACCGGAGCGTGCGGTTACTGTCCTCGCCGTCCGGTCGATCGTCTCCGCCGGGTCGCCGACGTGCAGCTCGATCCCGTGGTCCGCGATGAACTCCGCGTCCGTGAGGGAGAGTTCTTCGGGCGTACGGCCCGAGAAGTACGAGGTGAGCTGGACGCGGTCGTAGGCCGGACGGGGTTCCTCGCACAGCACGACCACGCGGTGGTTGGCGGTCAGGCCGCGCTCGGCGAGCGCTTCGAGGAAGCGCTGACCGACCATGCCGTGGCCGACGAGCACGATGGTGGGCACCACACGCGGATTCGAGGTCATGTCCAGGAGCCTGCGACGCCGGTGTTACCCGTTGGCATCCCACCTGTTTCCCGCGAGGAACGCTGCCCTCAGCGGGAGCGTGTGGGGGGTGTGAGGGTTCGGGGTGCGCGCCGGGGGTGGAGTGTGAGGCCAGGGCGGATCCGCGCCGGTGGGGTTAGGTGGGGTTAACCGAACCCCCCGCTTCCGTGCAGGCACCATCGTGTACGCCGGGCGGCGGCGGAAAGCTGGAGACATCGGTTCACAGCAGTTCACACGGGCTGCGCCGACACACGTACATCGACTCCACGTACGCCGCCTCATGTGCAGGGGGACGCACCATGACCACCACCCG
>NZ_JBXVPZ010000625.1:0-4663 GCF_057961495.1 Streptomyces sp. P5F9
CACCTGGAGTACCCGTCACCCGCCCAACCGGCCGCACACCAGCATCCATCACCGCCGACCGCAAGCCCCGCCTGGTCACCGCACTCTTCCGCCGCTATCTGCGTGCCGTCACCGCCGACAGGCACACCCAGACCAACCTGCTGGCCGGCGGACACCCCGAGGCTGCCCTCGACGAAGCGCGTCGCCGGGATGTGTCCCTTCACGTCGACAGCTACCGCGTCCAGCATCCCAACTAGCAGTCCAACCTGGTCCGTTCAGGAGGCCCATGCCCGACCTGCCCCCCTACTACTCAGTGCGGCTCGCTGACGACATCGCGCTCCAACTCGGCCTGCTCACACAGCTCTTGGCCCATTCCTCGCCGCAGGAGGCCGCCCTGATTCTCAGCAAGGTCCTCGACTACGACGAGGGCCTGCTGGGACGAGTCACCGAACTGGTCGCCACCGGATCGCGCTTCGCCCAGGACCACTCTCAGCGCGGCATTCTGCCTCCCGAGGTGTGGCTCGCGATGGGCCGCTCGGCCAGCGAAATGGGGAACATCGGCGCGGAACTTGGCGGGCACGCCGACACCCTCAAGCGCCTCGGAGCACCCTCCGCCACCGCGCCTGCGAAGCCCGTCCCCTCCGCCATGGTCGTCAGGAGGAGCCGCTGAAGAAGCAGCAGTGGACGGGCTGGGGTGCCGCCGGTCAGCAGGCCCAGCAGCACTACCTCGTCGAGCCCCGCCATCTCGCCGGCGGAGGCGACCTGCGCCACGTCACCGAGTACCTGCGCGCCTGCGGATGGAAGGACAAGTCCAAGACCGGCGGACCGGTGGTCTTCGACAGCCCGGACAAGTCCGTGCGCATCGGATTCGACCCGTTCACGCAGCCCGGCGGCTGGACCATCCGCGGGAAGCAGACCGCGCACCAGGAGGCATGGCACGCCATCTTCGGCCGACAGACGCCCGTCGAGATCGTCGCCGGTCTCACCGACGCCCTGACCACCCCACGCACGGCGCACGCCCCCAACGTGTGGGAACCCCTGCTGCACCAGGGCTGGGAGACCGAGCAAGGCCGGCACTTCACCGCCCGCAGTCCGGACGGCGACGCCTTCGTCCGCTTCCACCAGTCCGGCCCCGGCCAAGCACACTGGTGGGCCGGGGCCCGCAACGAACACGGCCGGCTGTGGGAGGCGACGTTCACGCCGACCACGCCGATGCACCTGGTGCGGGCGTTCAGCACGGCACTCGCGGATCCGCAGCCGGTGATGCGGCCCCTCGGTCACATCCCGCCCTCCCGGCGGATCCGCGCCACCTCCGTGTCCGTCCTGCCGTCCCAACTCGGTGCGTGGCAGCAGGCCAGGATCACCGCCGCCAGAGCGGCTACGTGGGCCCGTCACTCCTTCGCCTCCAACCGGTCCCGCACTCCGCCCGGCGCGCGCCCGTATGCCGGGCGGTCAGGCCGGGCCCGATGAGTCACGAACGCTTCTACTCCCGCGTCACCGGCCCCACCATTCATAAGGACAACCACACGCGGTGGCTGGACGAGGTCACACCACGGCACCTGGCAGGCGGCGGCGATCCCCGGCACGTGACCGAGTACCTGCTCGCCGCCGGCTGGAGCAACCACTCGGTGCCCGGCTACCCGCACGTCCTGCTGGAGAGCCCCGACCGGCAGCTCCATCTCGCCCTGGAGCCCGCCGCGCCCGAGCCGCGCGAGCTTTGGTGGCGCATCCATCCCGCCGGACGGCGCGAGTGGTCCGCCCAGTTCGGCGGCCACACCCCCGTCGAGATCATCTCGGGCTTCACGGACGCCCTCACCAGCCGCTCGCACGTGCCGCTCGGGAACCTGTGGCAACTGGCCACCGACCGCGGCTGGTCGCTCTACCACCAGGGCTCCGGGGCAACGCTGCTGTCACCCGACGAAACCGCGGTCCTTTCCCGGGTACCTGACGTCGTCTCCGACACCCCCGGCTGGCGCTGGAAAGCAGAGGTCTCGGTTCCAGCCACGACGCAACGGCGCCAGTGGCTGTGGGGCGCGTCGATCGACGAAGCAGCACCGGGTGCTGCCATCGCGGGCTTCATCATCGCGTTGACGGACCCCGCACCGCTGCTGCGCGACGAGGGCCACCAGCCCAACACCCTGTTCTTCGCTGCCACCAGGAGCAGCGTCTCGCCGGAGCAGTGCCAGCAGATGTACCGGCAGCGACTCGACGATGCCCGGCGCACCGTGCCGCCCCCGGCCAGCCGACCCTCGCTCCCAGGGCCGGCACATCGAAGGAAGCGCCGCTAGGCCGGCACGTCCCGGCCGAGCCACCTCACCGCCCGTTTCACGCAAGGACATCGATGCATACGCCCTCGACCGCCAGCCCGCCGACGACGCCTCACGGTGACACGGTCATGGCCGGACGCGTGCGCTCTGGCCTCGACGCCGCCACCGCTCTCGACCAGCGCGGCTCCACGCACGACGGCATGCTGCCCGCCTTCGCCCAGGGCCCCAGCCGCACGTCTCGCAGCCACCAGGCGGGCAGCGGCACATGCCGGTGACCGAACGGCAGCTCGCCGCCTTCGCCGACAAGCACGCCGGGCAGATTCCGTTCGACACCAGCCCCCGCCACCTCGCCGGCCCCGGAGACGCCCGCCATGTCACCCACGGTCTGGCCGCCGCCGGATGGAGCACCGTCTCCGACCCCCTGAGCGCCGAGATCGTCCTGCGCAGCCCCGACCTTCGCCACCGCCTCCAGTTCGACCCGCAGTCCACCACCTCGGCGTGGTGGCGGCTGTGGACGGAGACCACCGACAACGGGTCGGGCTGGTACGCCGAGTTCGGTGAACTCGTGCCCGCCGAGATTCTCACCGGCTTCACGGACGCCCTCGTCGTCCCGCCTCCACAGCAGGCTGACCCGTGGCAGCCGGTCATCTCCTCGGGGTGGCACCGCGACTCAGACGGCACGGCGCACTCGCCAGACTCCATGTGCCACATCGAACGGCGCCCGCTGAGCGAATTCCACGACGGGCCGGCCTGGCACATCGAGACCCGCGAGCCCGGCCACGGCGAATTCCCCGGCCCACGCATCTGGCACGCCTACTTCGACGAGCGCACCCCCGCCCACCTGGTCGGATCGTTCCTCACCACACTGGCCGACCGCAGTCCGCTCCAGCGCGGCATGTACGACCGCACCGGCCACTACAGCGCCGTGCAGGAACCCAGCCCACTGCGCCCACAGCAGGTTGTCGACGCCCACACCACGCGCCTGAAGTCCCTCCGCACGCAGGCCCGCTCCACCCGCCGACAGCAGACGAAACCCGCGACGACCCGGGCGACCGCATGCCCAGCCCGTCCGGCCGCTCGCCGCTGAACCGACAGGACCCCTCCCCATCTCCACCGACCACCACACACACCGTGCCTTGCTCCACCACCTTGGCGCGTATCTGAGCGACAGCAAGAAGATCCTCGACGCCTGGGACAACTACTCCGACGAGCACACCGACCTCGACGGCTGGCCCCACGACGACCACTCCTACGGACTGCGCCAGAGCCAGCGCGACGCCGACACCGCCGCCGCGTTCGAGACCCTAGGCGCCGGCGCCCGCCATCTGTTGGCCACCGCCGGTGTGCAGTTGCCCCGCCTGCCGCCTGGCTCGGTGCAGTCTCACTGGAGCTACCGGCTCGGCGTCCTGCACACCGCGCTCGATCAACTCGACGCCCTGCACGAACAATGGCTGCGCACTCGCGACGCCCTCGCCGCCGACGCCACGCCCGGCACACCGGTCTTCGATGACGCCCTCGCCGAGCACCACGCCGAGTGCTGGAGCTATCTCGACGACTGGGCCACCCACGGCCACGTCATCGGCGACATCAACTCCGCCGCCCGGCACGCCCCTTCGCCTCTGGCACCCCCGCCGCGTACGGCACCGGCGCCGGCCGCCGGCCGGACGGTCGAGGTGCGCAGGTGAGCCGGTTCCCCGACGAGAGGATCGTGGTCGACTATGTCGCGCCGCGTCACCTGGCCGGCGGCGGCGATCCCACGTGGATCACCGTTCCTCTCCACCGCGCCTGCGGCTGGAACCTGGAGCACGAACCGCTGACGCCGCTGACGCCCGACGTCGTGCTCACCAGCCCCGACCAGAAAGCGCTGCTGCGTCTGGAGCCCGACCCCGACAGCCAGTGGTGGACCCTCCACCACGCGCCCGAACCGGCAGCACCGGCCTGGTACGCGAGTTTCGGAGCCCGTACCCCCGTTGAGTTCATCGCAGCCGTCACCGACGCACTCACCGACCCAACGGCGGACACGGCTGCGGCGCCGGACCCCTACGACGTGCTCCGGCAGGCCGACTGGACCCCCGCCGGTACTCGCAACGGGCTGGTTTCGCCGGACGGCACCGCGTTCCTCCAACGCTCCGACCGGGCCAACCCCTGGTTCGCCACCGTCATGGTCAACGGCTCCCGGATCGTGTGGCACGCCCACTTCAGCGAACACACGCCCTCCCGCCTGATCGCCGCGTTCACCGCGTCGCTGACCGACCCCACTCCGGTCGTGCGCGTCGTCGACACGTGGCGCCCGCCGACGCTTAACCCCCGCCTCGTCACCCGTACCCAGGTCGGCATGCGCGCAGCTCTGCTCGCTTTCGCCCTGGACGACCGTGTGCACACACTCAGCGCCCGCCACGCTCCGCCCGCCGCACCGC
>NZ_JBXVPZ010000626.1:0-4654 GCF_057961495.1 Streptomyces sp. P5F9
GTCCCACTGGGGGAGGGCGAGGGCGTGCTCCCAGGCAGCCGTCGCGAGGGCCGCGTCGTGGGTGCCGTCGGCGCCCAGGTCCTCGATCGCCTTACGGACGTCCGCGTCCTGCGCACCGAGCGGCCCGCCCCGGAAGGACACCGGCCCGCCCACCGCGTCCACCTGTCGCAGCGCGGCGACGAAACGCCCCAACTCGACCGCCGCGTCAGCGAGTTCGGTCAGCGGCGAGTCGTACGCGTTGGCCCCGTCCAGCCAGCCGTACACACCCCACCGCAGCCCGTACCCCCGCCCTGGTTCACCCATCGCCAGCGGCACCGGCACGGACAGCGGCAAGTGCGGCGCCAGACGCGGCAGCCACCGCTGTTCCGTCTCGATCTGCCGTGCCCCGCCCGGCAGTCGGGGCAGCCGTACGACCATGTCCTCGCCCAGCCGGTACATCGCGTTGTCGGTCCCGGCCGAGGCGACCCGCGTGACGGGCAACTCCGCCCAGTCCGGGAACTGTTCGGCGATCAGCCGACTCACCAGCCCCGCGTCGATGTCGAGTTCGTCGGCATGCATCTTGGCGCTGGAGGACGTGGAGGATGTGGACGACATGGCGCTCCGGGTTCGTGAGGCGGCACCGGAGCCTAGCCAGCGCGGCCCCGCCATCGCCACGGCATAACTCCGCTGAACGGTCACCCCGGTCCACCGGACCGGGGTGACCGCGAGCCCGCCGACGACGAGGCCTCCGACCACGAGCCCGCCGACTCCGCCTCAACTCACCCCACGCCCACCGCACTCCACGCCGCCGCCACCGCGCCGTACTCCGAACTCCCCGCCCCGTAAAGGTCCTTCGCCGCACTGAGCGTCGCCGTCCGGGCCCCGGCGTAGTTCGTCGAGGACGTCATGTAGACGGTCAACGCCCGGTACCAGATGGCCCCGAGCTTGTCCCGGCCGATGCCGCTCACCGAAGAGCTGTTGCACGTGGGCGAGTTGTAGCTGACGCCGTTGATGGTCTTCGCGCCGCTGCCCTCCGCGAGGAGATACGCGAAGTGGTTGGCGACACCCGACGAGTAGTGCACGTCGAGATTCCCCACCGACGAACTCCAGCAGTCCGCCGAATTCCCGTCCTTGGACGGCTGGTCCATGAACCGCAGCGCCGCCTTGCCGAATCCCGACCGGACGATCTTCTCGCCGATCAAGTAGTCCCCGAGATCGGACGAGTTGTTGGCGTACCACTCCACCAGCGTGCCCATGATGTCCGAGGTCGCTTCATTCAGCCCGCCGGACTCGCCCGAGTACGTCAGCGCCGCCGTCTTGGACGTCACGCCGTGCGTCATCTCGTGCCCGGCGACATCCAGCGCCACCAGCGGACCGAGCTGCGTCCCGTCACCGTCGCCGTAGGTCATGCAGAAGCAGCTGTCGTCCCAGAAGGCGTTGTTGTAGCTGTTCCCGTAGTGGACGCGGTTGTACGAGCCCTTGCCGTCGCCCGCGATGCCGTTCCGGCCGTGCACGTTCTTGTAGTAGTCCCACGTCTCGTCCGTGCCGTACTGGGCGTCCACCGCCGCCGACGAACGGTCCGAACTCGCCCCCGTACCCCAGTGGTTGTCGGCGTCGGTGAACACCGTGGACGGGGCGCGGCTGATGCAGATGCCGAGGATGCACAGGTCGGTCTTGTTCGCCGCGTCACCGGTGTACGTCCCGCCGCGCGTCGCGTCCTTGAGCTGATACGTCGATCCCGACAGCGTCGTCTCCAACGGCACCGTCCCGCTGTACAGCGACTTCCCGTCACCTGTCGCCGTCTCCACACTGTCCCAGGCGTCGATCTGGGCGCCGCTGCGGGCGTCGGTCAGCACCGTGCGGGCGACCGGGTTGCCGAGCGAGTCCTTGGCGGCCACGTTCGTCCGCCAGGCGAGCTTCGGGGCGCCGTGCAGGGCGTCGACTACCAGCTGGGGCTTGGCGGTCACCCCCTTCAGCACCTCACCGAGATTCGCCGCCCGCAGCGCGTTCACCGCCAGGTCCGCCGCCTTCGGTGCGGCCACCTTCGGCGTCACGGACGCCAGGGATATGGAGTTCCGGGTCGCGCGGTCGGCGCTCCGGTAACTGCCGTTCGGGGCCAGGTGGACGACGAAGTCGCCGCCGAGGACGGGAAGCTGACGGTACGTCCGGTCGTAGCGGACGTGCTGGGTGCCGTCCGCGTCGACGATCACGTCGCGAACGGACGTGTCCTCCGCGGCCGTCAGCCCCAGGCCCGCGGCATGGGCCACCAACGCGGACGCGGCGTTCGCGATCGCGGTGGTCCGTGACGGCCGGTCGGCCGCGTGTGCGGTGGGGGCGAGGGTGGCGGCCAGCAGGGTCGCGGCGCTGGCCGCGACACCCGCCGTGGCGAGACGGGAACCTCGAATGTGCCGTGTCCGACTCATGGGTCTCCTCAAGAACGCAAGTGGGGGGCGTGGGGGCCGCGTTGATGTTGAATGAGATTTAAAGGGGCCATGACATGTCATGTCCATAGCGCATGCAAAGACTCCCGGGACCAAAGACTCCCGGGATCAAGGAGAGCGATGACGACCCCCTCGACGCCCCTCCCCTTCTTCGTCTACGGCACGCTCCGCCCCGGCGAGCCCAACCACGACCTCTTCCTGCGCGGCCGCACGGACTCCGAGGAACGGGCACGACTCCACGGCGCCGCCCTCTACGACGGCCCCGGCTACCCGTACGCCGTCGAGGCCCCCGGCTCGGTGATCGTCGGCGAACTCGTCACCGCACGCCCCGAGGCCTACCCCCAACTCCTCATCGCCCTCGACCGACTTGAGGACTACACCCCCGGCGACCCGGCCAACCTCTACGAACGCGTCGAACTCCAGGTGACCCGCGACGCCGACGGCACGCCCGTACGCGCCTGGGTGTACCTCGCCGCCCTCACCGTCACCGCCCGCCTCCGCGCCCACGGCAAGCTGATCGAGGGCGGCGACTGGATCAACCGCCGCTGAGCGGGCCGCAGTTGACGCGGCCTCAGTTGCCGGAGGCCAGCGCCCGCGTGATGCCCGTCTCCTTCGGCCCGAGGAAGTGCGGATCGGGGTGGAACATCACGTCCAGCGCCGCCTTGCCCGCCGCGAGCACCTCGCGGGTGCCGCCGTAGTACCAGGTCACGTTGTGCGATTCGTCGACACCGACGCCGTACGAGTCGACCCCCGCCGCGTCGCACAGCGCGACCGCCCGCCGGATGTGGAAGTTCTGGCTGATGAGTACGGCCTTGTCGACACCGAAGATCTTCTTGGCGCGGACGCAGGAGTCCCAGGTGTCGAAACCGGCGTAATCGGTCACCACGCGCGCGCGTGGCACCCCGTGCTTCGCCAGGTAGACGCGCATCGCGTCCGGCTCGTCGTAGTCCTTGCGGCTGTTGTCACCGGTCACCAGGACGACCTTCACCCGGCCCTCCCGGTACAGCGCCGCCGCCGCGTCCAGCCGGTGCGCGAGATACGGTGACGGCTCGCCGTCCCACAGCCCGGCACCGAACACCACGGCCACATCGGTGCGCGGCGCGTCCTGGAGGGTCCGCAGCCGGTCGGCCGTGGACACCCACAACCAGGTCGCCGGAAGCAGCGCGAGGACACAGCCGAGGGCAGCCCCCTGCACGAGCTGCCGCCACCCCGCACGCGTGCGTGGCAGCCGCGGCCGGCGAAGTCTCAGGCGGCGCATCAGACGGATCAACGGGGCCCCTCCGCGTTCGGTTCTGACAGTCACAGACGCGCCGTGACCGGTGACGGTTCGCCGCCCGCGGTGTGACCGGCTTCACTGTGAGCCCGGAAACGGCAGGTCACATCGCCTCACACACCCCGGCACCCCACCGTGAACCCCCGGAAAAGACCCGTGATTCCCGTGCAACGGGGTGGCAACCTCCCCCTGCCACCATCACTGCATGACGGCGTCGATCCCATCTCACGAGGAGTCCACCCTCGGCAGCACGCCTGCCCTCGTCCTGGTCGCCCACGGCAGCCGCGACCCACGCGCCCTGAGCACCGTACGAGCCCTCGCGGACCGAGTCCGAGAACTCCGCCCCGGCCTCCCCGTGCACCTGGGCCACATCGAACTCAACGAGCCCCGCCTCCCGGACACCCTCACCGAACTGGGCCCCGCGGAAGCCGTCTTGGTCCCCCTCCTCCTGTCCCGCGGCTACCACGTCAAGCAGGACATCCCGGAGATGGCGGCGGAGGCGCGGGCACGCACGCGCGTGGCACCCCCTTTGGGCCCACACCCCCTCCTCGTGGAGACCCTCCACGACCGCCTGGTGGAGGCGGGCTGGCGAACGAGGACGGACGACCGAACCCGCAGGGCGAGCGCCGTGGTCCTGGCAGCGGCAGGCTCCCGAGACCCGGACTCCAGGCTCGACACCACCCACACGGCTAACCTCCTGGCCGCCCGCCTGGGCGTCCCCGTGATCCCGGCCTACGCCTCGGCAGCAACCCCCACGGTCTCCGAGGCCGTACGCACCCTCACCGCCCGAGGCCACCACAGGGTGGCAGTGGCATCCTGCTTCACGGCCCCGGGCCGCTTCGCGACCCAGTGCGCGGAGGCAGCCCCGTGGATCGCATCGGCCCCTCTGGGTGCCCACCCCGCGATGGCCCGCTTGGTCCTCCACCGCTACGACCAGACCCTGGCAAGGGGCGCGGGGAAC
>NZ_JBXVPZ010000627.1:0-4641 GCF_057961495.1 Streptomyces sp. P5F9
GTTGTGGTGGGGCTGTTGGGGGTGGTGCTGGCGGTCGGCGCGCTCGCGTACGCGCGGAATTCGTACGGGAGTTCCACCATCAGCAGCCAGAGCATGGCGCCGACGTACGAGCCGGGCGACCGGATCATCTACGAGAAGGCCGACGGCGGCGAGGTGCACCGCGGTGACGTCGTGCTGTTCTCGGCGCCGGACCGCTACGGATTCAGCGCGAGCGTGATGCAGCGGGTCGTCGGGGTGGGCGGCGACCGCGTGGCGTGCTGCACGAGTTCGGGCACGGCCGCGCGGATCACCGTGAACGGAAAGCCGCTTGCGGAGCCCTATGCGAAGCAGGGGGACGTCGACGACATGCACAAGACGTACGACGTGACGGTCCCGAAGGGGCGGCTGTTCCTTCTCGGCGACAACCGCGCGAACTCCAGGGATTCGCGTTTCTTCGTCGGCGACCACGACGGGACGGTGGCCGAGTCCGCCGTCCGGGGCCGGGTGACCGACGACCGTACGGTCGCCTCCGGCATCGGGGCGGTGGTCATCGGCGGGGTCGTGCTCGCCCTGGTCGGGATCGGCCTGGGGAGCGCCGCGTTCGTCGTACGGCGGCAGCGGGCGGTGCCGGTGGCGCCGTGGCCCGTTCAGCAGGGCTAGTCGGAGCAGCGGGGCCCGTCGGACGACTCGGCTGGCCCTGTCGCCGTAGCGGCGGAGGGACTCAGTGTTCGGCGGGGTGCTGGGCCGGGCCTCCTGGGGTGGCTTCGCGGTCCGGGCCCTTGGCGGCTTCGGACTCGCTGTAGATGTCGGGTTCGAGGTAGATCACGCGGGCGATCGGGACGGCTTCGCGGATGCGGGACTCGGCGGCGTTGATCGCGGTGGCGAGCTCGGTGGCCGTGTCGTCGTGCTGGACGGCGATCTTGGCTGCGACGAGCAGTTCCTCGGGGCCGAGGTGGAGCGTGCGCATGTGGATGATGCCGGTGACCGTGTGGCCGTCGACGATCGCGGCCTCGATCTTCTTGACGTCCTCGATGCCGGCGGACTCGCCGAGCAGCAGGGACTTGGTCTCGGCGGCGAGGACCAGTGCGATCAGGATGAGCAGGATGCCGATGCAGAGGGTGCCGATGCCGTCCCAGACGCCGTCGCCGGTGAGCAGGGCCATGCCGACGCCGCCGAGGGCGAGGACCAGGCCGATGAGCGCGCCGAAGTCCTCCAGGAGGACGACGGGCAGTTCGGGGGCCTTGGCGCGGCGGATGAACTGCGACCAGGAGTGCGAGCCGCGCAGTTCGTTCGACTCCTTGATGGCCGTACGGAACGAGAAGCCCTCGGCGATGATCGCGAACACCAGGACGCCCACCGGCCAGTACCAGTGCTCCAGTTCGTGCGGGTGCCTGATCTTCTCGTAGCCCTCGTAGACGGCGAACATGCCGCCGACGGAGAAGAGGACGATCGAGACGAGGAAGGCGTAGATGTACCGCTCGCGGCCGTAACCGAAGGGGTGCTGCGGGGTGGCCTCGCGCTGGGCTTTCTTGCCGCCGATCAGGAGCAGGGCCTGGTTGCCGGAGTCCGCGAGGGAGTGGACGCCCTCGGCGAGCATCGAGGACGAGCCGCTGAAGGCGAACGCGACGAACTTCGATGCCGCGATCGCGAGATTGGCGCCGAGTGCCGCCACGATCGCCCTGGTGCCGCCTGACGCGCTCATGTGTTCGCGGTGTCCCTTCGCCTTCGTACGTCTGCCCCGGACGTCTGCCCCGGACGTCTGCCCAGAGTGGCCGTCCGGTCGTCTTTGCCCGTCCTTTGCCGGTGGGTCATTCTTGCAGCCCTGCCCGGCGACGGCTCGTCAGGTATCCACAGGCCCGGTCATACGATCACAGTGGCCCGGAAGACCGTGCCGGCTCCGGACACCTCCGCCGTGTCTCCCGCCGGGACGAAGACCGACTGGCCGGGCGCCAGTTCGAACTCGCCCGCCTTCACCGCGCCGGCCGTGCAGAGCAGGATCTGCGGGGTGTCGAGGGTGAGGTCGTGGGCGCCGGTGCCCTCCGGGAGGACGTACCGGGACAGCCGGAACTCGTCGATGGGGGTCTCGTAGACCTCCTCGCCGTCGGGGGACGCCTCGGGGCGCAGCACTCCGGGGTCGCTCGCCTCGAAGCGGACGATGCGCAGGAGTTCGGGGACGTCGACGTGCTTGGGGGTGAGGCCGCAGCGCAGGACGTTGTCGGAGTTGGCCATGATCTCCACGCCGAGGCCGTTGAGGTAGGCGTGCGGGATGCCTGCGCCGAGGAACAGGGCCTCGCCGGGCTGGAGTCGGACGTAGTTGAGGAGCATGGCCGCGATGACGCCGGGGTCGCCCGGGTAGTGGTGGGCGATGTCGGCGTAGGGCGCGTAGTCGCCGCCGAGGCGCGTGCAGGCGGTCGCCGCCGCGGTGACCGTGTGGCGCATCTCCTCGGGGTCGGCGGTGAGGATCGCCGTGAGGACCTCGCGCAGGGCGGCTTCCTCGGGGTGTGCGTGCAGGAGGTCCACGTACGGCTTCAGGGAGTCGACGCCGAGGCCGGCGAGCAGGTCGGCCGCGTGCAGCGGGTCGCGGAAGCCGCACAGGCCGTCGAACTCCGTGAGCGCGCAGATCAGTTCGGGCTTGTGGTTGGCGTCCTTGTAGTTGCGGTGCGGGGCGTCCACGGGGATGCCCCTGCGCTCCTCGTCGGCGTAACCCTCCTTCGCCTGCTCCAGGTTGGGGTGCACCTGGAGGGAGAGCGGGGCGCCGGCGGCGAGGATCTTCAGCAGGAAGGGCAGTCGCGGGCCGAACTTCGCCACCGCCTTCTCGCCCAACTCCCGCTCCGGAGCCGCCTCGATGACCTCGACGAGCGTCCCGCGCGCGGTGCGTGAGGGTGCGCCCGGGTGCGCGCCCATCCACATCTCCGCCTGCGGCTCGCCGGTCGGCTCCACGCCGAGCAGCTTCGGGATGGCGGTGGTGGAACCCCAGGCGTAGGGGCGGACGGTGTTGTCGAGGCGGTCCATGTGGCTCTCTACCGGTTCTCTCTGCGTACGACCCGAGGACGACCTGGGTACGAGGTGGCTTCGCGCCCCGTACGACGCTGTACGGCGGCTCAGGGCTTCGACGACAAGATCAGGCGCCCGAGGCGAGCGCCAGGTAAACGGCGGCGAAATCCGTCATGGCGATCAGCTCCGCGAGGGTCTCCAACTCGCCGCCCTCCTCGGGCTCCAGCTCGCTGACCGGCGTGTCGTGACTGAGGGCCAGGTCACGGGCGGTGGGCGCAGCCGTGAGGCCGCCGATCGGACGGTCCCGGAGCAGCACCACGCGTGCGTGCAGCGCGGGTGCCTCGTCGACGCGGTCGCGGAAGAAGTCGTCGGGGTCGGCGCTGGCGGCGAGCGGGCCGGCCAGCAGCGCGTTGTGCTCGGCGAGCGCCTCGGGCAGTTCGGAGACGAGCGCGGGGCGGCCGGCCAACTCGGCGAGCGCGGCGGCGAATCGGCGGCCCGCCGGGCCTGCGGACGTGCCCTCCGTCCAGATCACCGGGAGCGAGTCGGCGAGTTCGGAGGCCAGGGTCTTCGCGGGATTGCTGTACGTCGCGACGGCGGGCCCGCAGCGCTCGGCGACCTGGTCGAGCCGGTCGGCGACCTTCTCCAGCGCCTCCGGCGGCGCGCTGAGCAGGCCGGTGCGATCCAGGATCGCGAGCAGCGGGGTGAGCAGCGCCCAGAGCACTCCGGGGGCGGAGGCGGCCAACGGCTCGTCGTGTTCGTACGGTGCGGTCGCCATCGGTACGAAGAGGCCGTGGGCGCCGTCGACCGCCTCGGTGAGCGGGCTGTGGGTCGGTGCTACGGCTACGACGGTGCAGCCGCGCCGGTAGGCCTGCTCGGCGAGGAGGGACAGGCCGGGTTCGGTGCCGTCCGGGGTGGTGATCAGCAGGAGGTCCACGGAGCCCGCCCAGCCCGGGAGTTCCCAGCGCAGGGCGCCGGCCGCGGGGGCGACGCCGGTGGGTGCCAGTCGGGTGACGGGGCTGCTGGCGCCGGCGAGGGTGCCGAGCAGGTCGGCGACGCAGGTGGCGGCGGCGCCGGGGCCGGCGATCAGGATGGCGCGGGGGCGGCCGTCCGGTTTCAGGTCGTGGACTCCGGCCTCGGCGGCGTGCCGGGCGGCCGTGCGCACCCGGGCACCGGCTTCGGCGGCACCGCGGAGCAGGGCTCGGCGGTCGGCCTCGGCCAGTGCCTCCGGGGTGTCGAGCAGCGATTCGTCGAGCATGGGCGGCGGCCTCCGATCGCGTCGTCGTCGGTTACGCGGGGTGGCGGGCCTCGTCGACGAGCAGTACGGGGATGCCGTCCCGGACGGGGTAGGCCAGGCCGCAGTCCTCGCCGGTGCAGATCAGCTCGGTGTCCTGCTCCTTGAGGGGCGCGTGGCAGGCCGGGCAGGCCAGGATCTCCAGGAGGCCGGCTTCGAGCGGCATGAGGTGTCCCTCCGAGGGGGTGTCTGCGACGCTTGGGCGGATGTGCCTGGTCAGGGTACCGCCGCTTGAGAAGGCTTGCCGGGGTTGGGGCCGACGTCCCTGGGGGCTACGCCCCCAGACCCCCCTTCGGCCTGAACGGCCTCGTCCTCAAACGCCGGACGGGCTGAGTGATGCCGGCCTGGGTTGGAGTGGTGGGCCCCCTCACGGGTGG
>NZ_JBXVPZ010000628.1:0-4636 GCF_057961495.1 Streptomyces sp. P5F9
CCTCAACGTCGTCCGGGGCGAGCCCCGCCAGCCCCACCCGCACCCGGAGATTCAGCGTCGTACCGAGTTCAGCCGTGGCCGTAGCCGCAGACGTCTCCACGTGGTCGACAGTCACCCCGTGCCAGGCGGCCCGCACCCGCCCCTTCCAGACGGCCAGTTCACGGGCCGCGTCCGGGGTCATGGCGCGATGGGCGTGCGCGGCGGGGGCGTACAGGCGCTCCACGTACTCCCGGACCATGCGCCCGGCCAGCACCTTCGGGCCCAGCAACGTCAACGTCTGGCGGACCATCTCGATCCAGCGGTCGGGGAGCCCGTCCTGACCGCGTTCGTAGAAGCGCGGGGTGACGCGTTGCTCCAGGAGGTCGTAGAGGGCCGCGGCCTCCACGTCGTCCCGGTGGTCGGGGTCCGTGCCGGTGCCGTCCGCCGTGGGGATGGCCCAGCCGAAGTCGGGCTGGAACCACTCGTCCCACCAGCCGTCCAGGACCGAGAGGTTGAGGCAGCCGTTCAGCGCCGCCTTCATGCCGCTCGTGCCGCAGGCCTCCAGCGGGCGGAGCGGGTTGTTGAGCCAGATGTCGCAGCCGGGGTACAGCTTCTGCGCCATCGCCATGCCGTAGTCGGGCAGGAAAACGATGCGGTGCCGGACGCGGGGGTCGTCCGCGAACTTCACCAGCTCCTGGACCAGCCGCTTGCCCCCGTCGTCCGCCGGGTGCGCCTTGCCCGCCACCACGATCTGGATCGGACGGTCGGGGTGCAGGAGGAGATCCATCAGCCGGTCCCGGTCGCGCAGCATCAACGTCAGTCGCTTGTACGACGGGACACGGCGCGCGAATCCGATCGTGAGGACGTCGGGGTCCAGGACTCCGTCGATCCAGCCCAACTCGGCTGATCCCGCGCCGCGTTGACGCCAGGACGCGCGGAGCCGTTCCCGTACCTCCACGACCAGTTGCTCGCGCAGATCGCGGCGCAGTTCCCAGATGTCCTGGTCCGGGATCTCCGCGACCGCGTCCCAGCGGTCCGAACCGCCCACCGTCAACGCGTCCTCGGTCCGTGTCGCGCCGATCTGGCGTGCGCCCAGCCGGAACACCTCGGGCGCGACCCAGGTCGGCGCGTGCACCCCGTTGGTCACGGAGGTGATCGGCACCTCCTCCGCGTCGAACCCCGGCCAGAGACCGGAGAACATCTCGCGGCTCACCTGGCCGTGCAACAGGGAGACGCCATTGGCCCGTTGGCCCAGCCGCAGGCCCATCACGGCCATGTTGAACAGGTTGGGTTCGCCGCCCGGGTAGGTCTCCATGCCAAGGCTCAGGATGTGCTGGACGTCCATGCGCGGGAGTTCGGCCCCGGGACCGAAGTGCCGGGCCACCAACTCCCGGTCGAAACGGTCGATTCCGGCCGGTACGGGGGTGTGGGTGGTGAAGACCGTACCGGCCCGCACCGCCTCAAGTCCCGCGTCGAAGTCCAGCCCCGCGTCGCAGAGTTCGGCGATCCGCTCCAGGCCGAGGAATCCCGCGTGCCCCTCGTTCGTGTGGAACACCTCGGGCTCGGGGTGACCGGTGAGGCGGCAGTACGTCCGCACCGCCCGCACGCCTCCTATACCCAGCAACATCTCCTGGAGCAGCCGATGTTCGCTGCCGCCGCCGTAGAGGACATCGGTCACGCCTCGTTCGCCGACGTCGTTCTCCTCGACATCGGAGTCGAGCATCAGCAGCGGTACCCGGCCGACCTGCGCGAGCCAGATCCGGGCGCGCAGCGAGCGGCCGCCGGGCAGGGCGAGAGAGACCTGGGCCGGGGAGCCGTCCTCCTCCCGCAGCAGCGCCACCGGGAGTTCGTTGGGGTCGAGGACGGGATAGTGCTCCTGCTGCCAGCCGTCCCGGGACAGCGACTGGCGGAAGTAGCCGTGCCGGTACAGGAGTCCGACGCCGATCAGCGGTACGCCGAGATCGCTGGCCGATTTGAGATGGTCGCCGGCGAGGATGCCGAGGCCGCCGGAGTACTGCGGCAGGGCGGCCGTGACGCCGAACTCGGGTGAGAAGTAGGCGACGGCGGCGGGCAGTTCCCCGGACTGGGCCTGATACCAGCGGTCACCGCCCACATAGTCGGCGAGGTCACCCGCGACCTCGGTGAGCCGGCGCAGGAAACGGCTGTCCTCGGCCAGCTCCGCGAGCCGCTCGGCGGAGACGCTGCCGAGGAGTCGAACGGGATCGCGTTCCGAGGCGGCCCAGCGCTCGGGATCGACGGACTGGAAGAGATCACGGGTGTCGGCGTGCCAGGACCAGCGCAGATTGCGCGCCAGATCACTGAGAGGTCGGAGGGGCTCGGGGAGAACGGGACGGACGGTGAATCGACGGATCGCCTTCACAGCTCCACCTCGGCGCTTCGCTGGATGACACACGGCAGTGTGTGTCGTCGTGTGTGATGACGGTACCGGCGATGGTGTCGCCCTCGCTGGGGGCTTCGCCCCCAGACCCCCATCGGCCCTCAAAGGGGCCCCGTCCTCAAACTCCCCCAGAGGGGGGACCCCCAACGGGCTGATTATTACCACCCTGAACTAATACGGGCCCCTCGTGCGCCCTTGTGGTGCTTCGCGCCTCACGAGAGGCTGCCCCGTGGAGAGTTGAAGGAGGGGAACTCGACATGGCACGGACGCGCACGCGGCGTCTGCGCCGGGCGGGGGGCCTGACCGCGGTCACCACCATCGTGGTGCTTTCGGCCATCACCCTGCCCGCGCACGCCGCACCGGAGGGGACCATACTCGGCGCCGGTGAACCCGGTTCCGTCAGCGGCAGTTACCTGGTGACGTTGAAAGGGGGGACGAAGGCCCCGTCGGCGGCCGGGAAGGGCCTCGCCGAGAAGTACGGGGCGAAAATAAGCCACACCTACGGCACGGTCCTCAACGGCTACGCCATCACGGCCGACGAGAGACAGGCGAGACGCCTCGCGGCGGACGCGCGGGTCGCCTCGGTCGCCCAGGACACCCGCGTCACCCTGGACAGCGGCAGCCGTAGCGCCGGCCGTGTCCAGCGCAACCCGCCGTCCTGGGGGCTCGACCGGCTCGACCAGGCGGGCCTGCCGCTGAGCAGGAGCTACACCTCGCCGCAGTCCGGGGGCAGCGGGGCGACGGTGTACGTGATCGACACCGGCATCCGCGTCGCCCACAAGGACTTCGGCGGCCGGGCGGGCTACGGCTGGGACTTCGTCGACAACGACGCCACCGCCCAGGACGGCAACGGCCACGGCACCCATGTCGCCGGCACGATCGCCGGCACCACCTACGGCGTCGCCAAGAAGGCCGAGGTGGTCGCCGTACGCGTCCTCGACAACGCCGGAGCCGGTACGACCTCGCAGGTCATCGCCGGCATCGACTGGGTCACCCGGCACGCGCACAAGCCCGCGGTCGCCAACCTCAGCCTCGGCGGCATCCACAACGCCCAGCTGGACGCGGCCGTACGCAACTCGATCGCCTCCGGTGTCACGTACACGGTCGCGGCGGGCAACGACGGGCTGTCGGCCGGCCTGTACTCCCCCGCGGACGTCAAGGAGGCCGTCACGGTCGGCGCCACCGACAGGAACGACGCCCGGGCGGCCTTCTCGAACTACGGCCCGGCCGTCGATCTGTTCGCCCCGGGCGTCTCGATCACCTCCGCGTCGTACGCGAGCGACACTGGGAAGGCGACCTTCTCCGGTACGTCGATGGCGTCACCGCACGCGGCCGGCGCGGCGGCCGTCTATCTCGGCGGTCACCCGCGCGCCACGCCCGCACAGGTCTCCACGGCACTCGTCGCGGGGGCGGTATCCGGCAAGGTGTCCGGCGAAGGGCTCGGTTCGCCGGACAAAATCCTGCAGGTACCGCGGTCGTAGTGCGAGAGTGCCGGGACCGGCCCCGTTCGCCCTGGACGGGGGCGGATCTTTCTGTGGAGATCTGCGCGTAAGTAGTTAGCAACCTGCCGGATTGCTAACCCGAATAGGGTGGGAAGGCTCCACCGGTACGCCCCCAGACGCAGCACGGGATCTCCTTCGCAGGACCCACCTCCCCACATCCATCCGCCCACACCCACGTTGACGCGGACAGGAGCGGTCATGCCCGCCACGCACCACTCGTCACCACCCCCGACACCCGGCACGGCCACGCCCCCCGTGCGCCCCGTCGGCACGGCACCACCCGTCCCGGAGCCACCCTCCGCGGACGGCACATCGCCCGGCATCGGACGCATCCCCGTCCTCGATGTCCGGCCGGTCGTCCAGCACGGCCACCGGTCCGCCAAGGCGGTCACCGGTGAGGCGTTCGAGGTCTCGGCCACCGTCTTCCGCGAGGGCCACGACGCGGTCGCCGCGAACGCCGTCCTCTACGACCCGGACGGCCGCCCCGGTCCGTGGACCCCGATGCGGGAGCTCGCCCCGGGCACCGACCGCTGGGGTGCCACGGTCACACCCGGCGCACCCGGCCGGTGGACCTACACCGTGGAGGCCTGGAGCGACCCCGTCGCCACCTGGCGCCACCACGCCCAGATCAAGATCCCGGCCGGCATGGACACGGACCTGGTCCTGGAGGAGGGTGCGCGCCTGTACGAGCGCGCCATCTCCGGCGTCCCGAAGGGCAAGGGCCTCCGCCCCGTCCTCCGCGCCGCCGTGTCCGCCC
>NZ_JBXVPZ010000629.1:0-4627 GCF_057961495.1 Streptomyces sp. P5F9
GTGACGCGTCATGTTGCGGGGTCAGTGTTTGGGGCCTACGTGGGCGTCCATGAGGGCGACTGAGGCTTTGCGGGCGACGGAGATGTTGTTGGCGTTGGCCTGCTTCCAGCTGACGCCGACCTTGTCGAGGGTGTCGGTGTAGAGCTGCCTGATGTCCGTGGAGAGGTTGGTGAAGAAGTAGCGGGGGTATTCGTAGCGCTTTGTCTCACCGCGGACGAGGCGGGTCGTCCAGTTGGTGATGCGGCAGCCGTCGGAGTGGACGAGACCCCGGATGAACTCCCAGGGGTGGGCGTCGACGATCTCCTGCTGCCAGGGTTCGAGGGCGATAAGGCGGTGGTGCTTCTTGCCGGGGCCGTGCTGGGGGAAGAGGTGAGGCCAGTGTCGGTAGTAACTGGTCACCATTGCGTAGCCCTCCTTCTGGAGTGCGAAGACGCCGATGCCGGGGCGCACCTTCGTTATGGCCTCGCGGCATAGTTGGATGAGCCCGGGCCATGCGTCGGCGCACGCGATCCTGAGGTAGTAGCCGGTGCCGCGCGGGTGGGCGCTGACGCAGCCGTCGCCGAGATAGAGGCCCAGGAGGTAGGCGTAGGCCTGATTGTCGGCGGGGGGCCCGGGAGCCGGAGTCGTGATGCTGGGCAGGGGTTCGAGTCGGTCCTGCCAGGAGCGGATCGTGGCGCGGGAGATGCCGGTCTCGCGGCTCACGGAGTTGAGGCTGCGGCCTTGCTCGACCAGTGCGAGCGCTCGCTTGCGTGTGCTGACGTCGTACATGTGCACACTCTGTGAGAGTGATCGTCGCGACACGCAGCAAAAAGCGGAGGTTCACGCGAACGTGAACCTCCGCTTACAGGTGCCCGGTGTGGGATTCGAACCCACATGCCCTAAGGCACGGTGGTTTGAGCACCGCGAGTCTGACCAGTTCCTCCAACCGGGCAAGTTGGTGAGCCGTGGAGGAGTCTACCGGGTCACCGCAGGTCCTTGCCTCTAGGTAGGCTGCATAAGCAGCACAACCTGCCCGGCCCGCAACAAGGAGCCCCCGTGACCGCCCCCGAGTCGCCCCAGCCCGTAGACGCGCCCGACGACGACAAGTCGCACGTGCCTCCGCTGACGACCCGTGTCGTCATCGCCGAGGACGAGGCCCTGATCCGGCTCGATCTCAAAGAGATGCTGGAGGAGGAGGGGTACACCGTCGTCGGTGAGGCCGGTGATGGTGAGCAGGCCGTCGAGCTGGCCCGTGAGCACAAGCCCGACCTGGTGATCCTCGACGTGAAGATGCCCAAGCTGGACGGGATCTCCGCCGCCGAGAAGATCGCCGAGGAGGGCATCGCGCCGGTGCTGATGCTCACCGCCTTCTCGCAGCGCGACCTCGTCGAGCGGGCGAGGGACGCCGGTGCGATGGCGTACCTGGTGAAGCCCTTCAGCAAGAGTGACGTCGTGCCCGCGATCGAGATGGCGGTGTCCCGCTTCACCGAGCTCAAGCAGCTGGAGCAGGAGGTCGCCGACCTCACGCTGCGTCTGGAGACCCGCAAGCTGGTCGACCGTGCGAAGTCGATTCTGCAGACCGAGTACGGACTGAGTGAGCCGGCCGCGTTCCGGTGGATCCAGAAGACGTCGATGGACCGGCGGATGTCGATGCAGCAGGTCGCCGAGGCGGTCATCCAGGACGCGGACGAGAAGAAGTCCTCGAAGGGCTGACATCGACCCATGGCAGTACGTACGACGAGGCCCGCGCCCCCGAAGCTGGGGGCGCGGGCCTCGTCGTAGAAGAGCAACCGTAAGACGAAGACTCAGTCCTCGCCGAGGTATGCCTTCCGTACCGACTCGTCGTGCAGGAGGTCCTCGCCTGTGCCGGAGAGGACGATGTTGCCGACCTCCATGACGTGGCCCTGGTCGGCGAGGGAGAGCGCTGCTTGGGCGTTCTGTTCGACCAGCAGGATCGTCGTGCCGGACGCCTTGAGTTCCACGATCGTCGACAGGATCTTCTGCATCATGATCGGCGAGAGGCCCATGGAGGGCTCGTCGAGCATCAGGAGCTTCGGCTGGGACATGAGGGCGCGGCCCATCGCCAGCATCTGCTGTTCGCCGCCGGACAGTGTGCCCGCTGCCTGCTTCTGACGTTCTCCGAGGATGGGGAAGAGGTCGTAGGCGCGCTGGATGTCCTTCTCGATGCCTGCGTTGTCCTTGCGGAGGAAGGCGCCGAGTTGGAGGTTTTCAGCGATGGTGAGGCGGGGGAAGATGTGCCGGCCTTCGGGGGAGTGGGCCAGTCCGAGGGCGACGATCTTGTGGGCGGGGACGCTGTTGAGCGGTTTGCCGTCGAACGTGATCTTGCCGCCCGAGGGTTGCAGCAGGCCCGAGAGGGTGCGCAGGGTCGTGGTCTTGCCGGCGCCGTTGGTGCCGATGAGGGTGACGACCTGGCCGGCTTCGACGCTGAAGGAGATGCCCTTGACGGCTTCGATCTTGCCGTAGGAGACCCTGAGGTCCTCGACCTCTAGCAGTGCGGTCACTGGGCTTCTCCCTTGGTGCTGGTGGTGCTCTCCGCTTCCGTGGTCTCGGCTGTCGGTGCCGTTTCGTCGGTGGTGCCTTCGAACGGTTCGCCGAGGTAGGCGGCTACGACGCGTTCGTCGGCCTGGACGACGTCGGAGGTGCCTTCGACGAGTTTTTCGCCCTGGACGAGGACGGCGACGCGGTCGCAGAGGTTGAAGATGAAGCGCATGTCGTGCTCGATGACGAGGACGGCGATGCCCTTGTCGCGGATGGCGAAGACCAACTCTTCGGTCGCCCGCGTCTCTTGGGGGTTCATGCCGGCCGTCGGCTCGTCCAGCAGCAGGAGACCTGGCTCGGAGGCCAGGGCGCGTGCGATCTCCAGCTTGCGCTGTTCGCCGTAGGGGAGGTTTCTCGCCAGGTGGTCGCGCTTGTGGGCGAGGCCGATGAACTCCAGGAGTTCCATGGCGCGTTCTTCGCTGGCCTTTTCGGCCTTCTTGAAGCCGGGGCCGCGGAGGAGGGCCGACCAGAGGCCTTCTTTGGTGCGGGTGTGGCGGCCTACGAGGACGTTTTCCAGGACCGTCATGTTGGCGAACAGGCGGATGTTCTGGAAGGTGCGGGCGATGCCGGCCTTGGTCACCAGGTGGGGCTTGGGCGGAAGGACCGTGCCCTGGTAGGAGACCGTGCCCTCGGTGGGGACGTAGAGGCCGGTGAGGCAGTTGAAGAAGGTGGTCTTGCCGGCGCCGTTGGGGCCGATGAGGCCTACGATCTCGCCGGCGTTGACGGTGAAGTCGACGGAGCGGACGGCGGTGAGGCCGCCGAAGCGCATGGTGACGTCACGGGCTTCGAGTACGGGTGTCGTCATGGCTCTCTACGCCCCTGCCTTGGTGATGGCCGGTTCGTCGGTCAGGGTCGTGGTGTCCGGTACGTCGAGTTGGCCGGTCTCGTGGAATTCGAGCTGGCGTCGGCGGTTGGGGATGATTCCTTCGGGGCGGAAGCGCATCAGGAGGATGAGCGCGATGCCGAAGGCGAGGAGTGACTTGTCCTGGAGGGCGACGAGCTTCTCCGGGAGGAGGTAGAGCAGGGCGGCGCCGAGGAAGGGTCCGGAGACGGTGCCCATGCCGCCGAGGACGACGGCGGCCAGGAGGAACGCGGAGTTGGGCGGGGCCGCTCCGGCGAACTGGTACGGGTTCGGCACCACGCTGTAGGTGACGTGGGCGCTGACGGTGCCGGCGAGGCCGGCGAGGGTGGCGCCGAGGGCGAAGGCGATGAGCTTGACGCGGAAGCCGTTGATGCCCATGGCGGTGGCGGCGGTCTCGTCCTCGCGGATGGCGATCCAGGATCGGCCGATGCGGGAGTCGGAGGCGCGGCGGTAGATCGTGACGACGAGGGCGCTGATCAGGACCATGAGCAGGTAGTAGTTGGCGAACCGGCCGATGGTGAATCCGGCGATGTCGTGGTTCTGGCCGAAGTTGAAGCCGAAGAACGACAGGTCGGGGATGGACGGGATGCCGTTGGGGCCGTTGGTGACGTCGGGGCCGGAGACGCCGTCCATGTTGTTGACGGAGATGCGGAAGATCTCTCCGAAGCCGAGGGTCACGATGGCGAGGTAGTCGCCGCGCAGGCGCAGGGTGGGGGCGCCGATGAGGACGCCGAAGACCAGCGATGCGGCCGCACCGGTGAGTGCTGCGGCCCAGAAGGGGAACTGGACGCCGGAGAACTTGGAGAACTCGGAGCCGGAGACCAGGGCGGCGGTGTAGGCGCCGACGCCGAGGAAGGCGACGTAGCCGAGGTCGAGGAGTCCGGCGAGGCCGACGACGATGTTGAGGCCGAGGGCGACGGTCCCGAAGATCAGGATGTTGACGCCGAGGTTGGCGTAGTGGTCGTTGGTCTGGGTGAAGGGGAAGCCGATCGCGGCGACGAAGCCCATGGCGAGGGCGAAGCTGCGGTTGGTGGCCGTGAGGTGGCTGAACCGGTCGAAGAGGCCGGCGCTGTGCAGGGCCCAGGTGGTGAAGACGACCACGATGAGGAAGCCGACGAAGAGTTGGTCCTCGGCGTCGATGCCGTAGGCGAAGACGGTGAGGGCGAGGGCGGCGACGATCGTGATGACCAGTCGCTGGATCCAGGGGGCGGTGGGTGCGGCGGCGGG
>NZ_JBXVPZ010000630.1:0-4599 GCF_057961495.1 Streptomyces sp. P5F9
GGGGGGACCTTCGAACCGGCGCGGCCGACCGGGGAGGTCGGCCCGCGAACCGGCTCGGCCTGCCGCGGGGCTCAGCCCGCGAACCAGCGCACCGGCTTCGGCGCCAGGTTCTGGTAGACGTGCTTGGCCTCGCGGTACTCGGCGAGTCCGGCGGGGCCGAGCTCCCGGCCCACACCGCTCTTTCCGAAGCCGCCCCACTCCGCCTGCGGAAGGTAGGGGTGGAAGTCGTTGACCCAGACGGTGCCGTGCCGCAGCCGTCCGGCGACGCGGCGCGCGCGGCCCGCGTCGGCGGTCCAGACGGCGCCCGCGAGGCCGTACTCGGTGTCGTTGGCGAGCGCGACCGCCTCGTCCTCGGTGCGGAAGGTCTCGACGGTGAGGACCGGTCCGAAGACCTCCTCGCGTACGACGGTCATCTCGCGGTGGCACTGGTCGAGGACGGTCGGCTCGTAGAAGTAGCCGGTGGCGGGCCGGGTCGCGGCCGGCTCGGGGCGCTTGCCGCCGGAGCGCAGCACCGCGCCCTCGGCGAGTGCGCCGGCGACGTACGACTCGGTCCTGGCGCGCTGCTGTTCGGAGACGAGGGGGCCGCACTCGACGCCGTCCTCGGTGCCGCGGCCCAGGCGGATCTTCTCGGCGCGGCGGGCGAGTTCGGCGACGAAGCGCTCGCGGACGGTCTCCTCGACGATGAGGCGGGAGCCCGCGGAGCAGACCTGGCCGCTGTGGATGAAGGCCGCGTTGAGGGCCTGGTCGACGGCGGTGTCGAAGCCCTCCTCGGTGGCGCAGGCGTCGGCGAAGACGACGTTGGGGTTCTTGCCGCCGAGTTCGAGGGCGACCTTCTTGACGGTCACGGCGGCGGCCTGTGCCACCTTCGTGCCGCTGATGAGGCCGCCGGTGAAGGAGACGAGGTCGACGTCGGGGTGCTCGGCGAGCCGGGCGCCGACCGAGTGACCGGGCCCGGTGACGATGTTGGCGACACCGCTCGGGAGACCGGCCTCGACGAGCAGGTCGATCAGGGCGACCGTCGTCAGCGGGGTGATCTCGCTGGGCTTGACGACGAAGGTGTTGCCGGCCGCGAGGGCGGGCGCGATCTTCCAACTCGCCTGGAGCAGCGGGTAGTTCCAGGGCGTGATCAGCGCGCAGACGCCGACGGGCTCGTGCACGACGACGCTGTGGACGTCGGGCGTGCCCGCGTCGACGACCCGGCCGGGGGCCTCGCCGGCGACGAGGTCGGCGAAGTAGCGGAAGGCGTCGGCGACACAGTCGATGTCGACCCGGCCCTCTTCCACGGTCTTGCCCGCGTCCCGGCTCTCCAGCAGGCCGAGCTGTTCGCGGTCGCGTACGAGGAGGTCGGCGACGCGGCGCAGCAGGGCGGCGCGCTCGGTGACGGGGGTGCGCGGCCAGGCTCCCTCACCGCGAACTCCCGCACCGCCGCCCCCCTCGCCTCCGTCGAAGGCGGCACGGGCGGCGGCGACGGCTATGTCCGTGTCCTTCTCGTCGCCCTCCGCGACCACGGCGAACGGCAGCGCGTCCGCGGGGTCGATGATCTCGCGCGTGGCGCCCGAGACCGCTTCCAGCCAGTCCCCGCCCGCGTGAATGGTCTTCCCCGCCTGCTGTTCCGTGTTGTCGGCCATGATCGGTATTGCCTTCCGTTCCTGTTCAGCGCCCCAGCGTCACCTAACTGTCACTCTCGGGGACTGCGAGCGCCTGCCCGGGACGTCCGTATGCATGCGCAATCCATGGCCGAAAGTGGGCCGAGTCACTGGACAGGGCCACAAAGGCCGCATCACGCCCCATGGACTCCTCCGATTCCTTTGACTAGAGTCAAAGAACTATGGAGCCAGCCACGGAGGAGCCAGCCACGGAATCGACACCCGCACCGACACCCGCACCGGCACCGACACCGGTGGCCGCGGCGGACGTAGCCGCCTTCCGGCACTTCAACCGCTACTTCACCCGCCGCATCGGCGCCCTCGACGACCACTACCTCGGCCAGGACCGCCCCCTCGGCGAGGCCCGGCTGCTCTTCGAGATCGGCGACGGCGTCTCCCTGCGCGAACTGCGCGGCCGGCTCGCCCTGGACGCGGGCTACCTGAGCCGGATGGCGAAGTCGCTGGAGGCGCAGGGGCTGGTGCGGCTGACCGTGCCGCCGTACGACACCCGGCTGCGCCTGATCGAGCTGACCGACGCCGGTCGCGTCGAGGTCAAGGAGCAGGACCGCCGCGCCAACGCGCTCGCCGCCGGTCTCCTCGCCACCCTCACCGCACCCCAACGCACCGAACTGACCGACGCGTTGGCGACCACCCGGCGCCTCCTCCGCCTCGCCGGCATCACGATCACCCTCGTCGACGGTGCCGCCGAGGACGCCCGCGCCTGCCTCGACGCCTACGCCGCCGACATCGACGCCCGTTTCCCCGAGGGCTTCGACAAGACGGATCTCGTACGGCCCAAGGAGGTCACCGGGGACGCGGGCGCGTTCTTCGTCGCGTACGAGGAGGGGCGGCCCGTGGCCTGCGGGGCGCTGCGGACCCTGGAGCCGGGGGTCGGCGAGATCCGGCACGTCTGGGTGCACCCCGACGCCCGCCGCCTCGGCCTCGCCCGCCGCATCCTCACGGAGCTCGAACTGGCCGCCGTAGAACACGACTTCACCGTCGTGCGGCTGGACACGCATGCGGCGCTCACGGAGGCGCAGGCGATGTACCGGGCGTGCGGGTACGCGGAGATTCCGGCCTATGTGGACCATGTCTACGCCGATCACTGGTTCGAGAAGCGGCTAGGCGACAGCGGCTGACCAGTCCCCCATCAACTCCCGTACGACGCCCCTCAGCCACGCGTGCGCCGGGTCGGCCTCGTGCCGCGGATGCCAGGCCAGCCCCAGGGGGAGCGGGGGCAGTTCGAGGGGCACGTCGAAGGTGACCAGGCCGAACGCGGAGGCCATCGGCAGGCCCCAGGAGCTGGTCAGCCCGATCAGGTCGGTGTCGCGCAGCACGAACATCGAGGCGGGCAGGGTGCCGACGGAGCCCACCACCCGCCGTTCCAGGCCGAGTTCGGCGAGCGCGGCGTCGACGGGACCGTGCAGCTTGCCGCGCCGCGACACGAGCAGATGGGACCCCGACTCGGCGAACCGCTTCGGGGTCAACTCCCCCTCCAGCAACGGATGTCCGGCGCGGACGATCCCGACCATCCGGTCCTCGTGCAGGGTCTCCACACGCAGCTCGGGCGCCGTGGAGTCGATGACCCCCACCTCCAGGTCGGCGGTCCCCTGCCGCAGGAACGGCACGTCGACATGGCTCTCGGAGAGAAACCGGATGCGGATGCCGGGCGCCTCCCGGGCGGCGCGTGCGAACAGGGCCGCGCCGTACAGGGCGGCGATCGCGTCGTGGCCGATGATCGTGAGCGTACGGCTGACGGTCCTGAGGTCGGCGTCCTGCCCCGGCGCGAACAGGGCCCGCGCCCGCTCCACCACCGCGCTCACCTCGGCGCGTACGGCGAGCGCGCGCGGCGTGGGCACCATCTTCCGCCCGGCGCGGACCAGTACGGGATCACCGAGCGCCTTGCGGATACGGCCCAGGGTGCGGCTCATCGCCGGTTCGGAGAGATGCAGCCGGTGCGCGGCGCCCTGCACGCTCTGCTCCTCCAGCAGCACGTCCAGGGCGACCAGCAGATTGAGGTCCAGGCTCCCCGGCCCGCCGGAACCACCGGGACTGGCGGATTGCGTCACGCGCATTCGCCCCTTGCAAAGGTTGCACTGGAAAGCAGGTCATCGCCGAGCCTACGGTGACAGGGCACCCACCACCACACCGGACTCCCTGGAGGAGCCGTGCCCTCACACGCCCTGAAACGGTCGACACTCCTCACCCTCTGCGCCTGCGTCCTCGTCGCGCAGAGCATGGTCGCCGCCATCAACCTCCTGATCCCGCAGCTGAGTTCGTCCTCCCTGCACCCTTCGCACACCGAACTGCTGTGGATGGTCGACGCGTACGTCATCGTCTTCGCCGGACTCCTCATCCCGGCCGGCGCGCTCGGCGACCGGCACGGCCGCAAGGGCGCGCTGCTCGCCGGTCTCGCCCTGTTCGCGGCGGGCGCCGCCACCAGCGCGCTCGCCCAGAACCCGGCGACGCTGATCGCGGGCCGCGGCCTGTCCGGCGCGGGCGCGGCGCTGATCACCCCGGCGACGATGTCGATCCTGGTGCACCTGTCCGCCCCGGAGAACCGGGCCCGCGCCATGGGCAGTTGGACCCTCGCGCTCGGCCTCGGCGGACTCGCGGGCAACCTCGGCGGCGGACTGGTCGGCCAATTCCTGTCCTGGCGTGCCCTGTTCGGAGTGATGGCCCCGCTGGCCGCCCTGCTGGCCCTCGCGGTCGCCCTCACCACACCCCGCACGGAACGCGCCGCGCACAGCAACCTCGACCCCACCGGCACCGTCCTCCTGACCACCGGCCTGGTCGCGGTCCTCTTCGGCATCATCGAGGGCCCGGCCCACGGCTGGACGTCCCCGCGCATCATCACGGCGTTCACGGTGGGCGCCGCGCTGATCGCCACGTTCACCGCCCACGCCCTGCGCTCCCGCACCCCGCTCCTCGACCCGCGCGTCTTCGCCTCCCC
>NZ_JBXVPZ010000631.1:0-4577 GCF_057961495.1 Streptomyces sp. P5F9
GGTGGGGTCGGACTGGTCGGGGTTCGATGGGTCGGCCGGCGTCCGCCCGGCACGCGGCTGTCCGGCGTCGACCGGCTCGGCGCGCGTCAGCCCGGCACCCCCCTGCTCGGCGTCCACCTGCCCGGCACCCACCTGCTCCACGTCCACCCGCTCCGCGTCTGTCCCTCGCGCGTCCACCTGTCCCGCTTCCGTGCCCTCAGCTCCGGTCGTCATGCCAGCACCGCCGTCCGGTAGGTCGCGTCGGTTCGTACGAGGTCCGCGTGGGTGCCCTCGGCGCCGACGCGGCCGGCGTCGAGGAGGATCACGTGGTCGGTGACGGCGAGCAGGGCGGGGCTGTTGGTCACCACGATCGTGGTGCGGCCCTGCCGGAACTCCCGCAGGCCGCCGGCGATACGGGCCTCGGTCACCGTGTCGACAGCGGTGGTCGGATCGTGCACGACCAGAACGGGCGGCCCCGCACGCAACGCCCTTGCCAGCAACACGCGTTGGCGCTGACCACCCGACAGAGAACGCCCGCCCTCACCGACACCGGTCGCGGTGCCGTGCGGCAGGGAGCCGGCGACTTCGTCGGCGCGGGCGGCGGCCATGGCACGCTCGGTGAGGAGATCGGCCACTCCGCCTTGAGAGCCGTCTTCCGGTGTCACGTTCGCCGCCAACGACCCCTCGAACAGCGCCGCGTCATGCGCGGCGACCAGCACGGCCGCCCGAAGTCCCGCCGGATCAAGCCGAGTCAGCGGCACGCCGTCCAGCTCGACGGACCCCGCCTCCGGATCGGTCTCCCGCCCCAGGCACCGCAACAGGGCCTCGGCGCCGGCCGGGTCCGTCACCGCGATGCCGGTCAACTGCCCGGCGGGCAGGTCGAGATCGACACCGTCGAGCCCACCGAGCCGTACGCCACGCAGCCGCAGTTCCCCGCGAACGGGCTCGGCGACCGGGTCGTCGCCGTCCACCACGGCGTGCCCGGTGGCGAGCACCTCGGCGACACGGGCGGCCGAGGCACGGCCCTGCGCCAGCTCGGCGTTCACCCAGGCGAACGTCTCCAACGGCCCCAGCAGGAACAGCGCGAGCCCCACCGCCGACACCAACTGCCCCAGAGTCAGCGACCCGTTGAGCGCCAGCCGGCCGCCCACGAGGGCGATCAGCGCGATGAACCCACCGGTGAGCGCGAGCACGAGCCCGGTCTGCCAGGACTCGGCACGCGCCGAACGCAGCGTGGCGGCAAGGGAGATGCGACTCGTCCGGCGATACCGCTCGACGGCGGCGTCCTGCGCACCGAGCCCCTTCAGCACCCGTAGCCCGGCCACCAGGTCGGCGGCCACGCCCGAGGCATGAGCGGCCTTGTCCTGCTCGGCCTCGCTGCGCCGCTCCAACGGCTTGCTCAGCAGATGCCCCAGCCACAGCAGAACGGGCGTGCCCAGCAGCACGATCAACCCGAGTGTCACGGACGTCAGCAGCAGCGCCACGGCGCTCACAGCGACACCCGCGACGGCCCATATCCCGGCCATCAGCGCCATGTTGACCGCGCCGACCCGCTTGGCGTCCTCGGTGGCGACGTTGGCGAGTTCCCCGGGCAGCCGTCCTTCCTCGGCACCGCCACGGGCGTCGAGCACCCGCCCCACGATCGCCAACCGCAGTGTGTGCGCGGCCTCTTCGGCACTGCGCTCACCGGCTTTCGCGCCCAGCCGGAAACTCCACGACAGCGTCACGTACATGACGGCGAGCACGCCGAGCCAGAGCGCCAGACGTCCCGCGTCCTGACCGGCGACGGCCTGGTCGATGACGACACCGATGAGCACCGGCACCAGGGCTTCCCCCAGTTGGTGCACGCTTCCGAGCGCCGAGCCGAGTGCGACGCGCCGTGTCTGTCCCTTGACCGAGCGCGTCAGGACGTCCCGCCCCGACAGTTCCCCTGCTCCCACCAGCCACCCTCCGGAAACCGGCCAACTTAGGCAAGGCTACCTTAAGTGAATCTCGGGTAGGTGATGCCCTTTCGGTCCGCCTGGGACGTAACGGAGCGGTTTCGATGCGGTCGCCAGAGCCGCTGTCCAGGCCGCTGTCCAGGCCGCCGTCCAAGCCGCTGTTCAGGCCGGTGTTCGGGCCGCTGTCCGAGCGCTCGCCCGAGGGACGGTGCCGTCCAATTCCGAGCGGTAGGCTTCACAGGTGCGCCCCATGTGTTCGAGGCGCACGCCGGCAAGACAGGCAGTCCGCGCATTCAGGAGGACCGGCGTTGCACGTCCAGGAATGGCTCGACTCGGTTCCGGCGGTGGCCGTCTACGCCCTGGTGGCACTCGTCATCGGGGTGGAGAGCCTGGGCATCCCGCTGCCGGGCGAGATCGTCCTGGTCTCGGCGGCACTGCTCTCCTCCCAGCACTCGGGCATCAACCCGATCGTCCTGGGTGCCTGCGCGAGCCTGGGCGCGGTGATCGGCGACTCCATCGGCTACGCGATCGGCCGCAAGGGCGGACGCCCCCTGCTCGCCTGGCTTGCGAACAAGTTCCCCAGACATTTCAGCGAAGGCCATGTGGCCACCGCGGAACGGTCCTTCGAGAAGTGGGGCATGTGGGCCGTCTTCTTCGGCCGCTTCATCGCCCTCCTCCGCATCTTCGCCGGCCCCCTCGCGGGCGTACTCCGCATGCCCTACTGGAAGTTCCTGATCGCCAACCTCCTGGGCGGAGTCATCTGGGCCGGCGGCACCACAGCGGTCGTCTACTACGTGGGAATCGTCGCCGAGGACTGGCTGAAGCGGTTCTCCTACTTCGGCCTGGCGGCGGCGGTACTGGTCGGCCTCGCCTCAATGCTGATGGTGCGCCGCAAGGCGCAAAAAATGACGGCAGAGAAGAACGCCCCCGAACCGGTAAACGCGGGCGAGTAACGAAGGGGCGCGGGGCTGTGCTCGATATGCGGCTCCGCCGCGTGGTCGCGACCAGCCACACGCAACCCGCACCCGCCAGCCGGTCTACTCATGCACCCCGCGATGCGCCTTGGCCAACTCCGCATACATGGTCCCGTTGAGGGTCAACCCCTCCCGCTCCTCACCGCTCAGCCCGCGCCGCACTTTCGCAGGCACCCCGGCGACCAGTGAACCCGGCGGCACAACCATCCCCTGCGGCACCAACGCCTGAGCCGCAACGAGCGAACCCGCCCCGATCACCGCCCCGTTGAGCACCGTAGCCCCCATCCCGATCAGGCAGTCGTCCTCAACGGTCGCTCCATGCACAACGGCGTTGTGCCCCACGGAAACCCGCTCCCCGACACTGACCGGAAACCCCGGATCGGCATGGAGCGTGCAGTTGTCCTGGATGTTGCTGTGGGCCCCGACGACGATCCGCTCGACATCGCCCCGCACCACCGCGCCGTACCAGACACTCGCCCCGGCAGACAGCGTCACATCCCCGATCACGGACGCCGTAGGAGCCACAAAGGCCTCCCTGTCGACCTTCGGCTCCCGCCCACCAATACCCACGATCAACGCCCTGTGCGTCACAAGACCCTCCCAACCGTCGAAGACACCCGCACGGTACGACATCGGTGGGGCGAAGATCACAGCGGCCGGACCTCATGGGTGCGGCTCACGCTGAGTACCGTGGCCGGGTGCCCAACCGCAAGAACACGTTCTCAAAATGGCGGAGCCGCCTCGTTCAGCGCGCCGTCCACGCGGGCTGGGCCTGGGTGCAGCGCACGGGGTCGGTGACGGCCGAGAACCCCGGCAGCTTCCGGTTCGGCTCGATCGGCGAAGCCACCCGGCTCGCCTTCCCCCTGGGCACGGTCTTCGGCGAACCCTGGATCCACCTCGGTTCGCACTGCATCGTCGGCGAACAGGTCACGCTCACGGCGGGCCTGATGCCGGACCTCGACCTCGGCCCCGACCCGATTCTGAGCCTCGGCGATGGCGTAGTCCTCGGCCGCGGCAGCCACGTCATCGCCGACACGACGGTCACCATCGGCAGCGACTGCTACTTCGGGCCGTACGTCTACGTCACGTCCACGAACCATTCCTACGACGACCCGCACGAGCCCATCGGCAAGCAGTGGCCGCGCATGGAACCGGTCGAGATCGGCCCCGGCTGCTGGGTCGGCACCGGCGCGGTGATCCTGCCAGGCGCGCGGATCGGCCGGAACGTGGTGGTGGCGGCCGGTGCAGTGGTCCGCGGCACGGTGCCCGACCACGCCGTGGTGGCGGGGGCGCCCGCACGGGTCGTACGCCGCTGGACGCCGACGGAGGGCTGGCAGCCGCCGCTCCGCACCCCCGCACCGGTACCGATCCCCGCGGATGTGACCCCGGATCAGCTCCGGGCACTCGCGGGCCTGGACGAGGCGAGCGCGGCACGGCTGGCCGAACTGGACGAGAACGTGATCGCCCACCTCGCGGAGCTGGACGCGGAGGCCTGACCCGGCGCGTGTGCTGACCTGGCCCGGCGCGTGCGCTGAACTGACCCGGCACGTGTGCCGAAGCTCGGTCCGGCACTTACGCCGAGGCCTGACCCGGCACGCATGTCGAGACGCCCCCCGGCACCCGACGCCACCCGGCCCGGCACTTGACGCCCCTCCCCGGCGCTCCGCAGTCCCGCACGCAACCC
>NZ_JBXVPZ010000632.1:0-4497 GCF_057961495.1 Streptomyces sp. P5F9
AACGGCGGGCGTGGGGGGTTGGGGGATTGCACGGAACCATTTCCTTCCAAGCCGCAGGACGGCACACCGAATGACCGCCCTCGGAAAGCAGGTGCTTGATTGGTGCATACCTATGAGATGTCAGAAGGCACCGGAAGGGACGCTGACCATTGCCTTCCGATACCTACTGGCAGCCGGTCTCACGGGGTGGCTCACACTCGCACAAACGGCTGACAGGAAACAAGGAGTTCGAGTGACCGATGTTCAAAACGCAGAGAATTCAGATTGGTTACCCGCGGTATCCACAGGCGTCTACACGAAATCTCCAACTCCCCCGCGAACTAAGGGAGGCGCACAGGGAACTCCGATGTTTCTCTCGGGGTGTTCTCATCGCCGTGCACCACCATGGGCCGCATGATCACCCCCCACTCCTCAGTCACCCCCGCACCCGCCCGCGTCCCCACGGTCCACAAGGCGGTCGTGCCGGCCGCCGGGCTCGGCACACGGTTCCTGCCCGCGACGAAGGCGACGCCGAAGGAGATGCTCCCGGTCGTCGACAAGCCCGCGATCCAGTACGTCGTCGAGGAGGCCGCCGCGGCCGGACTCGACGACATCCTGATGGTCACCGGCCGCCACAAGCGCGCCATCGAGGACCACTTCGACCACGCCTTCGAACTCGAACAGGCCCTGGCCGCCAAGGGCGACACCGTCCGCCTGGACGCCGTGCGCGACCCCGCGCGCCTCGCCGACATCCACCACATCCGCCAGGGCGACCCGCTCGGCCTCGGGCACGCGGTGCTCTGCGCCCGCCACCACGTCGGCGACCAGCCCTTCGCGGTCCTCCTCGGAGACGACCTGATCGACCCGCGCGAGACCCTGCTCAGCCAGATGCTGGAGGTCCGCGAGCGGTACGCCGGCAGCGTGGTCGCCCTCATGGAAGTCCCTGCGGAATCGGTCCACTTGTACGGCTGCGCGGCCGTGGAGCCGACCGGCGAGGAGGGTGTCGTACGCGTCACCGGCCTCGTGGAGAAGCCGTCCCGCGAGGACGCGCCGAGCCGCTACGCCGTCATCGGCCGCTACGTCCTCGACCCCGCGATCTTCCCCACCCTGGAGCGCACTCCGCCCGGCCGCGGCGGCGAGATCCAACTCACTGACGCCCTCCAGGAGTTGGCGGCCGGCGGCACGGTCCACGGGGTCGTCTTCAAGGGCCTGCGCTACGACACCGGCGACAAGGCCGACTACCTGCGCACGGTGGTCCGGCTGGCCTGCGACCGCCAGGACCTGGGACCCGAATTCGTCGCGTGGCTCAAGGAGTTCGTGGCGGGGCTGGAGAGCGGAGAGAGCGACAAGGCCGGCGAGACCGGCGCGGACGGCGGGAGCGAGGGTGCGCGGATCGCGGCCTGAACCGCACGCGCACGAGGGCCCGGTCATCGGCAGTCGACGACCGGGCCCTCGTAGCGGAGTCGGTCATCCATGGGCAACGACCGGACCCTGTAAGGGACCGGGCCTGTAAGGGACCAGACCCCGTAAGGGAGTTGAGCTGATCAGCTGTTCGGCCGGAGTGTCCAGATGACCGTCATCTCGCCCGTGACGGCGCCGTCCTCGCGCTGGATGGCTACGGTGACCGGAAACTCGGGGCGCTGGCCCGCGTCGAGTTCGGCGACGACGTCGGCGGCGGGGCGGCCGAGGGTCGCGGTGGCCCTCACCGGGCCGAGGGCGATCTTCTTGAACGCGATCTCGGCGTTGACCGGGAGCGGCACGGCCCGCGAGAGCTGGTCGCCGAAGGCGGCGAGGACGATCGCGCCGCTGGCGGACTCGCCGAGGGTGAACATGGCACCGGCGTGCGGCCCGCCGACGTGGTTGCGGTACTCGCTCTGATCCGGCAGGGCCAGCACGGCCCGCTCCGGACTGGTCTCCAGGTACTCCAGGTTCAACGTGCGAACCATCGGCACCGTCGCGGCGAGCAACTCGCCGATGGACATCTGATCTGCGCTCATGAAGAACATGTTACCCACGAGTAGCCATGCCTGGCCAGATGTGTGCGGCCGCACACACCACCCGCCCATCGGTCGGCCACCGAGTTGGCCACCAGGTTGATACGCCCCTGACAAGGGGCAGTGACCCAACCGTGTCCGGCGTCGCACTAGGGTTACTGCCCATGTGGCCAGGACAGCAGCCGCCCGGGGGCGAGCAGAACCCGCAGGACAACCCGTACCAGCAGCCGGGGTACCAACAGCCGAATCCGTATCAGCAGCCCGGCTACCAGCAGCCCAACCCCTATGGGCAGCAGCCGCAGTGGGGCGCTCCGGGTCCCGCGGGGGGACCGCAGCCGCCTCAGCCGCCGCCGGGCGGAGGCGGCGGGAACCGGACGAAGCTGGTCGCGATCGTCGCGGCGACGGCCGTCGTCGTGGCCGCGGGTGTGACCGGTTTCCTGGTCCTCGGCGGCAACAAGGACGACAAGGCGGACGGCGGCACGGACAAGGCGAGCCAGTCGCCGTCGGCGTCCGCGGACCCGAGTGCCTCCTCCTCCGGCTCGGACGACAACCCGCGCGGCAACGAGACCGAGAAGCCGACGATCGCGGGCTGGAAGGTCGTCGTCAACCAGAAGTACGGCACCGCGTTCGACGTCCCCGCCACCTGGGAGGTCGGCAAGCCGGGCACCTTCACCTTCTTCGAGGACGAGGTGAAGGGCGACGGCTCCCCGTACATCGGCTTCTCCGCGCCCGCCTACCTCAAGCAGGACTGGTGCGAGTCCGACGACAACAAGGACGGCACGAAGGAGACTTCGTCGCTGGCGTCGAGCGGCACCAAGGGCGAGGACGGCGCGAAGGACACGGCGAGCACCGCGCGCGGTGACGCGGCCGCGTTCGCGTTCGGCGGGTACACGGACCAGAAGGACTCGTCCAAGAAGTACCTGAAGATCGGCGCGGCCAAGCCGTACACGACGAAGTCGGGTGTCGTCGGCAGCGTCGCCACGTCGTACACGTCCGGCGTGCCGAAGTCCGGCAAGTGCTCCTCCGACGGCAAGGCGACCACGTTCGCCTTCAAGAACTCGGCGGACAACTTCGTCTCCTGGACCCTCTACGGCGCGAAGGGCGTCAGCGAGGAGATCCCCGACGCGACGATCCAGAAGATCCTGAGCACCGTACGACTGCACGGGGATCCGACGGGCGCAACGAGCTGACAGCCGTGGGGCGTTGACCGTTTGGCTCGATTCTGGCGGCAATCCGTTTGGCGGGGTGTGGCATGGGCGGCGATAGTCGGCCGGTGACCGCCACCCCCGCCTCCCGCCGACCGCACCGACCCGACTGGGCGGGCCGCAACTACACCCTGCTGACCGCCGCCGCGGTGGCGACCGGTCTCGGGGGCAACGGCGCGCTGATCGCGTCCGCGTTCGCCGTGCTGGAGGCTGGCGGCGACAGCGGTGACGTGGGTCTGGTGGCCGCCTCGCGCACACTGCCGCTGGTGTTGTTCCTGCTGATCGGCGGCGCGATCTCGGACCGGGTGCCCCGGCACCACGTCATGGTCGCGGCGAACGCCCTCAGCTGCGTCTCGCAGGCGGCCTTCGCGGTACTGGTCCTGACCGGCGACCCCCACCTCTGGCAGATGATGCTGCTGACCGCGCTCGGCGGCACCGGCCAGGCGTTCTTCGGCCCGGCGGCCGAGGGCATGCTCATGTCCACGGTGAGCGGCGAACAGGCCGGCCGGGCGTTCGCGGTCTTCCGGATGGCGATGCAGGGTGCGTCGCTGGGCGGCGCGGCCCTCGGCGGCGCGCTGGTCGCGGCGGTCGGCCCGGGCTGGGTGCTGGCGATCGACGCGGCGGCGTTCGCGGCGGCCGGCGGACTCCGCTCCTTCCTCGACGTGAGCCACATCCCGCCGCGCACACCGGGCGGCGGAATGCTGGCCGATCTCCGGGACGGCTGGCGGGAGTTCATCGGCCGCTCGTGGCTGTGGTCCATCGTCGTGGCCTTCTCCATCGCCAACGCGGTCGTCGGCGCGGCGGACGCGGTCTACGGCCCGCTCGTCGCCCGCGACAGCCTCGGCGGCGCGGGCCCGTGGGGCCTGGCCCTGGCGGCGTTCGGCGCGGGCACGGTCGCCGGCGCCCTGTTGATGACCCGCTGGAAACCCCGCCGCCTCCTCCTGGCGGGCATGCTCGGCATCTTCCCCCTGGCCCTACCGTCCGCCGCACTCGCCGTCCCGGTCCCGATCGGCGTCCTCTTCGCGGTGATGTTCGTCGCGGGCACGACGGTCGAGATCTTCGGGGTGAGCTGGATGACCGCCCTGCACCAGGAAATCCCCGAGAACAAACTCTCCCGCATCTCCGCCTACGACTGGTTCGGCTCCATCGCCCTGATGCCCCTCGCCGCAGCGGCAGCGGGCCCGACGGAGTCGGCCTTCGGGCGTACGGCCGCACTGTGGGGGTGCGCGGCTCTGGTCACGGTGGTGACGGGGGCGGTGCTGTGTGTGCCGGAGGTGCGGAATCTGCGGCGCCGGGGTGGGCTGAGCGACGTGAAGGGG
>NZ_JBXVPZ010000633.1:0-4470 GCF_057961495.1 Streptomyces sp. P5F9
GCCCCGCGCACTGTTGTCCACACCCCCATTGTCCCCACCACTTGCACTTTGGCAACAGCGTTGCGAAAGTGGAGGGCATGACTGGACGCACGACTCGCACACCCCTCCGCGTCGGCCTCGTCGGCTACGGCCTCGCCGGCTCCGTCTTCCACGCCCCGCTGATCGCCGCCACCGAGGGCCTCGCCCTCGACACGGTCGTCACCTCGAACCCGGAGCGGCAGGAACAGGCCCGCGCGGAGTTCCCGGACGTCCGCACGGCCGCGACCCCCGAGGAACTGTTCGCCCGCGCCGACGACCTGGACCTGATCGTCATCGCGTCTCCGAACAAGACGCACGTCGCGCTCGCGACCACGGCCCTCAAGGCCGGCCTCCCGGTCGTCGTGGACAAGCCGATCGCCGGCACGGCAGCCGAGGCCCGCGAGCTGGCGGCCCTCGCCGAGGAACACTCCCTCCTCCTCTCCGTCTTCCAGAACCGCCGCTGGGACAACGACTTCCTGACCCTCCGCAAGCTGCTGGCCGAGGGCGAGCTGGGTGACGTCTGGCGCTTCGAGTCGCGCTTCGAGCGCTGGCGCCCGCAGCCCAAGGGCGGCTGGCGCGAGTCCGGTGACCCGGCAGAGATCGGAGGTCTCCTCTACGACCTCGGCAGCCACGTCGTGGACCAGGCACTCGCCCTCTTCGGCCCCGTCGCCTCCGTGTACGCCGAGTCGGTCATCCGCCGCCCGGGCGCGGAGACGGACGACGACACGTTCTTCGCGCTGACCCACACGGACGGCGTCCGCTCACACCTGTACGTCTCCGCTACGACCGCCCAACTCGGCCCGCGTTTCCGGGTGTTGGGCTCCAAAGCGGGCTACGTCAAGTACGGCCTCGACCCCCAGGAAGCGGACCTGCGCGACGGCAAGCGCCCGGGCACCGAGAAGAACTGGGGCCACGAACCCGAGTCGCTCTACGGCCGTGTCGGCGCCGGGGAGTCCCCCCTCACCGGCGGCGGCCGCCCCGAGCCGACCGTCCCCGGCGACTACCCCGCGTACTACGCGGCCGTCGCCGCCGCCCTCCGCGACGGCGCCCCGAACCCGGTGACCGCCCTGGAGGCGGCCGCCACCCTCGACGTACTGGAAGCCGCGCGCCGCAGCGCCCGCGACGGAGTGACGGTGACCCTGTGACCCAGAACAAGCCCGCGATCACCCAGCGGATCGCCCCCGAGATCACCCCCACGGTGGAGGAACTCGAAGCACAGGAACGGCACTTGGTGTTCCAGCGCTTCACCTACGACGACGCGTGGGCGCTGGGTTCCCTCCTCGTGGAACTGGCCCGCGAGAGCCAGGCCCCGGTCGCCATCGACATCCGGCGCGGCGGTCAGCAGCTCTTCCACGCGGCACTGCCGGGCTCCTCCCCCGACAACGACGCGTGGATCGACCGCAAGCGCAAGGTGGTTGAGCGCTTCGGCGCCGCCTCCTACCTGGTCGGCACCCGCTTCCGCACCAAGGGCAGCACCTTCGAGGAGTCCTCACGCCTCGACCCCGACGAGTACGCGGCACACGGCGGCTCCTTCCCGATCAGGGTCGAGGGCGTCGGCGTGATCGGCACGGTGACGGTGAGCGGGCTGCCACAGTTGCAGGACCACCGGTTCGTGGTAGCGGCGCTGGAGCAGTTCCTGGACGACGACCGGAATTAACCCGCGGCTCCCTCCCGTTGGGACTGTCCGACACGTCCGACACCGAAGGGAACGGGACCGATGAGCAGCGCCCTGAAGGAAAAGGTCGGCCGGTACGGCATCTGGAGCGTGGGTCTGCGCTCGGAAGATCCGTCCCGGCGCGGCGAGTTGGCGGAGGCCACGGCGGAGCTGGAGCAACTCGGGTACGGCGCGGTCTGGTTGGGTGGCAGCAGTGCCGCCCGTAACGCCGTCCCGCTCATCGAGGCGACGTCACGTATCGCCGTCGGGACCAGCATCCAGAGCATCTGGCAGTACACGGCGGCCGAGAGCGCGGCGAGCTTCGCCGAACTGGAGCAGGCCCACCCGGGCCGCTTCCTGCTCGGCCTCGGGGTGGCCCACGCCAAGAACACGGCCGAGTACCGTCGCCCGTACTCGGCCCTGGTCGCCCATCTGGACGCCCTGGACACGGCCGGGGTACCCGCCGGTCGCCGCCTCCTCGCCGCGCTGGGCCCGAGGACGATCGAGCTGGCCCGGGACCGCGCGGCCGGCTCGATCCCGTACCTGGTCACCCCCGACCACACGGCCAAGGCCCGCGCCATCCTCGGCGAAACCCCGCTCCTGGCCCCTGAGTTGAAGGTGGTCCTGGAAACGGACCCGACCCGAGCCCGCACCCTGGCCCGCGACTACCTGGCCATGTACCTGACCCTCCCTAACTACACCAACAACTTCCTCCGCAACGGCTTCACCGAGTCCGACCTCGCGGACGGCGGCAGCGACCGCCTGGTGGACGCGGTGTTCGCATGGGGCGACGAGTCCTCAATCCGCGCGAGGATCGACACCTTCCTGGCGGCGGGCGCGGACCACGTAGCGCTCCAGGTGGTGGACGGCGGCTCCCGCGAAGACCTCCCCCGAGAGGCCTGGCGCAGGCTGGCTTCGCTATTGGCGTAGGGGTGACGCCCTTTAGGGGCGCGGGGAACTGCGCGACCAGCCACAACGGCCGCGCACCCGCAAAACAACACGCAGCCCCCACCCCTTAGGCGTCCTTGAACTCCTGCCGCTGCCGCCCAAGCCCCGCGATCTCCAACTCCACAACATCCCCAGCCCGCAAGAACGGCTTCGGCTCAGGCTGCCCAAGAGCAACCCCCGCAGGCGTACCGGTGTTGATGACATCCCCGGGATACAAGGTCATGAACTGGCTGACATACCGCACCACTTCAGCCACCGAGAAGATCTGCTCAGCGGTCGTCCCGTCCTGCTTCAACTCCCCGTTCACCCAGAGCTTCAACGCCAACCCCTGCGGATCCGGAACCTCATCCGCAGTCACCAACCAAGGCCCCAGCGGATTGAACGTCTCGCAGTTCTTCCCCTTGTCCCACGTCCCACCCCGCTCGATCTGGAACTCCCGCTCGGACACGTCATGCGCGACCGCATACCCCGAGACATGCGCGAGCGCCTCCTCGTGGGACTCCAGATAACGGGCCGTACGCCCGATGACGACGGCGAGTTCGACCTCCCAGTCCGTCTTCACCGACCCGCGAGGGACCAGCACCGTGTCGTACGGCCCGACGACCGTGTCCGCCGCCTTGAAGAAGATGACCGGCTCGGCGGGCGGCTCCGCGCCGGTCTCGCGGGCGTGGTCGTGGTAGTTCAGCCCGATGCACACGACCTTGCCGATCCGCGCCAGCGGCGGCCCGACCCGCAGCCCGTCGGCGTCCAGCGCCGGCAGCTCCCCGGCGTCGGCGGCGGCCCGGATCCGGCCGAGCGCGGCGGTGTCGGCGAGCAGCGGCCCGTCGATGTCCGGGACGATGCCGGACAGGTCCCGCAGGGTCCCCTCGGCGTCGAGCAGCGCGGGCCGCTCCGCCCCCGCCGTACCGACTCGCAGCAGCTTCATGTTCACCATCTCCATCGATCGCGGACGGTCGACCGATGGGTGCAGCCATCGGAGGACTGGTCGATCCTCCAAGCTCACGGTCCAGTCCGCAATACCTGGTTCACGGACTGGACCGTAACCACGAGCGGTCAGGTGTACAGCACGGCCCGCTCCACGGCACTCCAGGCCGCGCTGGTCACCACGTACAGCGCGACGGCGAGCGGCACGACGGCGACGGTGATCAGCGTGCCGTAGGAGAGGAGGGGCAGCACCTTGCCGAGGGCGCCGGTGCCGGTGCCGGCCGGGGCGGCGGCGGCCGCGCGCCGGGTGCGGACGTAGGTGAAGGTCGCGACCGCGGCGACGACGAGGAACAGCCCGACGTAGACGAGTCCGGCCGGTCCGAACATCCCGTCCCCGGCGAGCGCGTCGGCCCAGTGGCCGCCGAGCGGTGCGGCGAACAGCTGGTGGGAGAGCAGGCCGTCGCCGCCGCCGGAGAACAGGCGGTAGAGGAGGAAGAACGCCGGGAGTTGGAGCAGGCTCGGCAGGATCCCGGAGAGCGGGGACACCTTTTCCTCGGCGTGCAGTTCGAGTACGGCCTTCTGCAGCTTCTCGGGCTGCTTCGCGTACCGCTTCCGCAACTCGGCGACCCGCGGCTGGAGTTGGGCCCGCGCCTTCTGCCCACGCGCCGCGGCCCGCGACAGGGGATGCACGAGGAGTCGTACGAGAGCGGTGAACAGGATGATCGCGGCGGCGGCCGCGGCCGTGCCGAACAACGGGTGGAGCAGGTCGGCGAGTTGGTCGACCAGGGCAGCGAAAACGGACATGGGTGAGCCCTCCGTGGGTCTCGTCGTGCCGGGAGTTGGGCATGGCGACGGGACGACCCTCAGCGCGGGAGCGGCAGAAAAAGTGCCTTACGCGGTGGTCGCCTGGAGGGGGTGTCCGGGGG